>CANIFU010000023.1 GCA_947466965.1 Bacteroidota bacterium | reverse complement strand
TAGTTGCGGAAGGCGACATGGTATAGTTTGTATTAATTGGGTAGCTGATAACTGGTGCAATAATCGGTTCTGGAGCATCTGGTGTTGCAAGAGCTGATACTTCATACCAACCTCCCAATGCAGGAACATTGACGTGAGACAATGCTTCAGTATAAGTTGCTACTTCCGCATTGTTTGTTACAATAGCAATTGTATCTGTTGCAGTGGTGTTTTTAATTGCAACCGCATAATTTCCTGTAACAGTTTGCGCTGAAGCAAACATTGCAGTGCTAAAACCAATTGTTGTGTTTAGTAAAATAGTTTGCGTTGCAATTGGTGTTGTAGGTACATTTGAAGCATCAACGTTATACAAAACTACTGTTGCAGTAAGTGTTTGAGCCGAGTTACTAGCATCTTGAACGCCACCCCAAAAGGAGATTCCATGAACAGTTAATGTTCCTGTGTTCAAAAATGTTTGAGACCACTCTGTAACGTTAGGATCAGCAGTATACAACCAATACGTGCTTGTTCCTTGTGTTTCTTCTTTCAAATATGAGTACCATGTTGTGTCGTTGCCACAAGACATTGAACGCATGGATGCTGATTTGCTTTCTTTATTAAAAGAAATTGCTGGTTTTACTGCTGGTTTAGGAGTACTTAGTTGTAGCGTTCCTTGAGCAAAAGCTCCAAATCCAAACAGCGTGATTGTTGCTATTAGTAAGTTTTTTTTCATTTAATGTGTAGTTTTTAGAATGTTTAGTTTTATAAAGTTCACAAAAGTATTAAAAAAAGAGAACCCTTTTAAATATTTATACAAACTAAAAAAAATCAGTCGGATTTTAATTTACAACAAACCAATTATTAAGCAGATTGGGCTTATTATAGAGAAGGTTTTGATTGGTGGTATAGTCTACGACTTTTTTGCCGGCAATTTCGCAAATTGCTTGCCCGGCAGCAGTATCCCATTCCATAGTGGGAGCAAAACGAGGATACACATTGGCACTGCCTTCTGCAACCAGGCATAATTTTATAGAACTGCCAGAGGAGAGAAAGTCAATCTCTTTGTGGATGGTTTTTAAACCATCAATAAACATTTCTGTTTCTTCAGAAAGGTGTGAACGGCTCGCCACAACTGTGAATTTTTTAATGGTCGATTCTAACGGTAATTTATTTGACGATTTTATTAGTTCTTGTAGGTTAAGCAAATCAGATGTTGGGTTTTGGATTTTGGATTTAAAAGACCCAACATTTTCTGCAGCAAAATAAAGTGTTTTAGTAACGGGCACGTATATCACTCCGAGAATAGATTTTTGTTTGTGAATTAAGGCAATGTTCACTGTAAACTCCCCATTGCGTTTTACAAACTCTTTTGTTCCATCCAAAGGATCCACCATCCAAAAGTATTCCCACTCTTTTCGTTCAGAATAATTTATCGATTTTCCTTCCTCACTTAAAATAGGAATATTGCAAGGCATTAATTGTTCACAAATTTTATTGTGAGCATTTTTATCCGCCAATGTAAGTGGTGATTTATCATCCTTGTGTTCAACAGCAAAATCAGAAGTGTATACTTTTAAAATTTCCTCACCCGCTTTTAAAGATGCGCGGATTGCAGAAAACAATAATTCCTCCACTTTATAATTCATCATCGATCAGCTCTTTAGTATCCAGCCTTCGAAGCGCCAATGTTTTCAATTGGATGCCAGGTTGTTTTTATTTCCTGTGTATCAAAAATGAAATACGGACTTTCTGCTTTCTCTGTTGCAATATTTATTTTATTATAAACAAAAACTCTTTTCACATTTAGAGAAGCGTTTTCTTTTATTGTTTTTATTTCTGCTTTGTTATTGCGATAATAAATCACAGTATTTACATCCATGTGATTTGAAAAATGTTCGTGCAATTCTGCAGCTGTTCCAGTTAAAATATTTACAACACCACCTGGGAGATCGGAAGAATTTAAAACTTCTGCAAAAGTAACGGCGCACAATGGTTTGGTTTCAGAAGCTAAAACAATACAGGTATTTCCTCCAGCAATTACCGGAGCAATGGCTGTTACCAATCCTAGCAATGAAGTAGTTTCGTCTGCTATAATTGCAACTACACCAGTTGGTTCTGGAACAGAAAAATTAAAATGCGAAGATGCAACGGGATTTACGGAGCTGTAAATAGCTTGAAACTTATCGCACCATCCCGAATAATAAACCATTCTATCTATCGAAATTTCTACTTCTTTTTTTGCAGCAGCGAGTGTTGAGCCTTGTAAAACCAATTCAGAAATAAATTGTTCTTTTCTTCCTTCTAACATTTCTGCAATACGATATAAAATTTGAGCACGATTAAATGCAGCTCTACTTCCCCAACCTGATTGCGCTCCACGAGCAGCCACTTCAGCATTTCTAAAATCTTTGCGTGAACACAAACAAATATTTGCCATCACATCGCCCTTTTTATTTTTCAAAGGATAATATCTTCCAGATTCTGTTCGAGGAAATTGTCCTCCGATATAAATCTTATACGTTTTTTGTATTTCTATCCGTGCCATTTTTTTCTTTTTAAATAGTTAGATATGCTCCTAATCCATGCAATCCACCTTCTCTGCCAAAGCCACTTTCCTTGTATCCACCAAAGGGAGAAGTAGGATCAAATTTGTTATAGGTGTTTGCCCAAACAACTCCTGCTTTTAATTTGCTTGTCAGATTAAATATCTTAGATCCTTTGTCGGTCCATACTCCTGCTGATAATCCGTAAGGAATATTATTTGCTTTTTCTATCACTTCTTCAATTGTTCTGAATGTTTGAATTGCCAAAACAGGTCCAAATATTTCTTCTTGCACAATTCGATGCGACTGAGAAACATTTAAGAAAATAGTTGGTTTGCAAAAATTTCCTTTCTTCGGTAGACTGCATGAAGGTTGATAAATTTCGCCGCCTTCATTTTTTCCTATCTCAATGTACTCTTGAATTTTTAATAATTGTTGCTTGGAATTTATTGCTCCAATATCTGTGTTCTTATCCATTGGATCTCCAACTCTCAACGTTTCCATTCTGTCTTTCAGCTTACGAATCACAATATCAGCAACACTTTCCTGAACAAACAAACGAGAACCAGCACAACATACATGTCCTTGATTAAAAAATATTCCGTTGATTATTCCTTCTACTGCCTGATCTAATGGCGCATCTTCAAAAATAATATTTGCTGCTTTTCCTCCTAACTCAAGTGTACATTTTTTATCTGTTCCTGCAATAGATTTTTGAATCCATTTTCCAACATTGGTGGAACCTGTGAATGCAATTTTATCGATGTCCGGATGATTTACAATTGCTGCACCTGTTTTTCCTGCACCTGTAATAATATTCACCACACCTTTTGGTAGACCACTATCACGAATCAATTCAGCAAGTTTCAAAGCCGTTAAGGGAGTTGTTTCGGCAGGCTTAAGTACAACAGTATTTCCTGCAGCCAATGCCGGAGCTATTTTCCAAGCTGCCATCAACAAAGGGAAATTCCAAGGAATAATTTGTCCGGCTACCCCTAATGGTTTTGGATTTCTATTTGGAAAAGCATATTCTAACTTATCTGCCCAACCTGCATAATAAAAAAAGTGGTTGGCTGCCAAAGGCACGTCAATGTCGCGACTTTCACGAATTGGTTTTCCGCCATCCATCGTTTCAATTACTGCAAACTCTCTTGCTCTTTCTTGCATTAATCGTGCTATTCGATAAATATACTTTCCTCTTTCTTTACCAGACAATTTGCTCCATTTCCCAAACGCTGCACGCGCTGCTTTCACTGCTTTGTCTACATCTTTTTCATCCGCATCGGCAACTTCGGAAATTTTTTCATCTGTTGCAGGATTGTAAGTAGCAAAATATTTTTTGCTGTTTGGTTTTACAAACTCTCCGTTAATAAACAAATCATACTGCTTCTTAATCGAAACATGTTTTGAATCTTCCGGAGCGGGATCTAAGTCCCAAGCTGCATTGAATTTTAATTTTTTTTCTTTTTTTGAGCTCATCTTTTTCGATTTACCTTATCTATTTTTAGCCGCAGATTCGCAGATTTTTTATCCGTTATATATTTTGGCAGATTCTATTCCTGTTATTTCTTTGTTAATACAAATCTTTTAAATGTTAAAGAACTTTCTCCGAAATTTATAAGAAGTCCGACTGGACACTTAGAAACAGCCAAATAATTTATTGTTTGCTCTAAATGATCTTCGACAATTCCATTTTTTGCTTTTACTTCTAAAATAATATTATCAAAAATTACAAAGTCTGCAACAAATGAATGTGGCAATAGAATTTGTTTATACTTAACTTCATAAATTTTCTCTCTTTGAAAAGGAACACCTCTTTGAGCAAACTCCCACTCAAGCGCATCTTTGTATACTATTTCTGAAAATCCTCTTCCAAGTTCTCTATGAACTTCCATACAAATACCAATAATTTTACGCGTTTCATCTTGAAACTTGTAATCATTCTTATCCCAATATTCAGCTATGGGTTCAGCCACAATCCATTTTTCCTCTACTTCAAAATCTGCCATAATAATTTTTTACAATATAAAAATCTGCGAATCTGCGGCTAAAAATAGCCAGTCGCTGTTTAATCTTTTGAAAAATAATCTGAACACTGATAAACGCCTGTATTTTGCTTAGCGATTTGCATCAATACATCATTCGCCAAACTACTCGCTCCGAAACGAAACCATTCGTTACTCAACCAATCTGCACCCAACGTTTCATTCACCATAATTAAATATTGTAAGGCTAATTTAGATGTTGAAATTCCACCTGCAGGTTTCATTCCTACCATTCGTCCAGTTGCATAATAATAGTCGCGAATGGCTTCCAACATTACCAATGTTACGGGCATCGTTGCTGCCGGAGAAATTTTCCCAGTGGATGTTTTAATAAAATCTGCCCCAGCATACATGGCGATATCACTCACTTTTCTGATATTATCCAATGTAGAAAGCTCACCTGTTTCAAAAATGACTTTCAATCTAGCTTTTCCACACGCTTGTTTAATGGCTGCTATTTCGTCAAATACAAAATTGTAATTCCCTTTTAAAAATTCGCCACGAGATATAACCATATCGATTTCATCGGCACCATTGGCAATAGCAAATTTTGTATCAGAAATTTTAATTTCATGAGTCGATTGTCCGCTTGGAAAAGCTGTAGAAACGGAAGCAACCTTTACGCCTGTACCTATTAAAGCATCTTTTGCCGTTTTAACCATCGAAGGATAAACACAAACTGCTGCTACGGTTGGCAAACCAGGAATAATATCGTGTAAATGCGCTGCTTTGTAACACATCTGTTTTACTTTCCCTTCCGTATCTTTCCCTTCCAAAGTAGTCAAATCAATCATGCTTAAGATCATTTTCATGCCTTGCATTTTCGACTCTTTTTTGATACTTCTTGTTGTAAATCGTGTTACACGCTCTTCAACTCCAACTTGGTCTACGGTTGGTGTAATTCTAAAATCGGGAATAGTAGTTTTTGTGCTCATTCAGCTAGAAAATAAATGGATAGCAAAGATATTCAAAAAATTTCTTTTCCCAATTTTAAAAAAGGTGATACATTTGCCTAAGATAATGAAAACAAACAACTTCTATAAAGGAATGAGCAAAAACAGGGCAATGATGTTTTGTATAATGTGCTGCATTTAATTTATAGAAGGCCTTTTACATATATTTGAACTCAATTCAAAGGTCTTTCCAAACAGGTTAGACCTTTTTTGTTTTATATTTATACCATGAACTCGAAAATATTTCCAACAGATAAAATTTTACAACGAGCAGACAAAGAACAGTTGCTCAAACAAAAAGGAATTGCGATTTGGTTCACAGGATTAAGTGGTGCTGGGAAAACGACTATCGCTATTGCATTAGAAAGAGAGCTATACAAAAAGGGATTACTCACTCAGCTATTAGATGGAGATAATATTCGCAGTGGCATTAACAGCAATTTAGGCTTTAGCGATGTCGACAGAATTGAAAACATCAGAAGAATTGCTGAAGTAACGAAACTTTTTGTGGAATGCGGAATAATTACCATCTGTTGTTTTATTAGTCCAACAGATGAAATAAGAACTATTGCTAAAAACATTATTGGAAAAAATGATTTTGTGGAAGTATTTGTAAATACACCTTTAGAAATTTGTGAAAAAAGGGATGTAAAAGGATTGTATGCAAAAGCGAGAAGCGGAGAGATAAAAGATTTTACGGGAATCGATGCTCCATTTGAAAAACCTGAAAACCCAACAATTGAAATTACGGATACATGGAGTATCGAAGAATGCGTAAAAAAGATATTGGCTAAAATAAATTTATGAAAAATCACACCCTGACACATTTAAAAGAGTTAGAGAGCGAAAGTATTTTTGTTTTGCGCGAAGTGGCAGCACAATTTGAAAAGCCGGCTCTACTTTTTTCGGGTGGAAAAGATTCCATTGTATGTTTTCATTTGGCACGCAAAGCCTTTGCTCCCTCAAAATTTCCCTTTCCTTTGTTACATGTTGATACCGGTCATAATTTTGAAGAAACGATCACATTCAGAGATGAGTTAGCAAAAAAATATGGCGCTCAGTTGATCGTTGGATCAGTTCAACAAAGTATTGATGAAGGAAAAGCTATTGAGGAAAGAGGATTTAGTGCCAGCAGAAATGTTTTACAGACGGTTACGCTGCTTGAAACAATAGAAAAATATAAGTTAGATGCCTGTATCGGAGGAGCGAGAAGAGATGAGGAAAAGGCAAGAGCGAAAGAGCGTTTTTTCTCCCACCGTGATGAATTCGTACAATGGGATCCCAAAAACCAGCGGCCTGAATTGTGGAATTTATTTAACGGGAGAAAACATGTAGGTGAACATTTTAGAGTGTTCCCGATAAGTAACTGGACAGAAATGGATGTATGGCAATATATCTTACAGGAGAATATTGAAATTCCAAGTATCTATTTTACACATGAGCGCGAATGTTTTTTACGTGATGGAGTGATTTATGCCCACTCTCATGTGATACCGCTCAAACCAAATGAGAAAGTTGAAAAAATGCAGGTTCGATTCAGAACGATCGGAGATATCAGTTGTACCGGAGCCGTACTTTCTAAAGCAACTACACTGGAAGAAATTGTTGAAGAAGTAGCATCAACACGCGTAACCGAAAGAGGAAGCCGAATTGATGACAAACGATCTGAAGCGGCTATGGAAGACAGAAAAAAAGCTGGATATTTTTAAACGAATTAACAACATTAAGTGTCAGTTCGAGCGGAGTCGAGAACGAGATTAATATAGGAAAGAAAAATGCTTGTCGCCAGTCAGTTCGAGCGGAGTCGAGAAATCTTTTTCCTCAAATGGTAAAATAAAATTTGTTATGACGGAATTTTCAACAGCTGGATATTTAACTATGGATCTTCTTCGCTTCACAACAGCGGGATCCGTTGATGATGGAAAGAGTACCTTAATCGGGAGATTACTTTACGATTCAAAATCTATTTTCGAAGATCAATATGAAGCGATCAGAGCAACGAGTGAAAAACGTGGCGAAGAATATGTAAATCTTGCATTACTGACAGATGGATTGCGTGCAGAACGGGAACAGGGAATTACAATTGATGTTGCCTATCGCTATTTTGCAACTCCAAAACGTAAATTCATCATTGCCGACACTCCTGGACATATTCAATATACCAGAAATATGGTTACAGGTGCATCCACTGCAAATGCTGCCATTATTTTAATTGATGCACGTAAAGGTTTAATTGAACAAACCATGCGTCATACTTACATCGCTTCTTTATTGAGAATTCCTCATGTGATTGTCTGCGTAAACAAAATGGACTTAGTAGATTTCAAAGAAGATGTATTTGAAAAAATTAAAAACGATTACACAGCCTTTGCAAATAAATTAGAAATTAGCGATGTGTACTTTTTACCAATCAGTGCTTTAAAAGGCGATAACGTTGTTGATCCATCTAAAAATATGGATTGGTACAAAGGAAATACGTTGATGTATTTATTGGAAAATATTAAAATTGAAAACGACATCAATCATTCCGATGCACGTTTCCCAGTACAATATGTAATTCGCCCAATGAGCAACGAACATCATGATTACAGAGGATATGCAGGAAGAATTGCTGGTGGCGTTTTCAAAAAAGGAGATGCTGTTACTGTTTTACCAAGCGGGCATACTTCTAAAATAAAATCAATTGATTTACTAGACAATTCCTTGGAAGAAGCATTTGCTCCAATGAGTGTGACTCTTACTCTTGAAAACGAAATTGATATTTCTCGTGGTGACATGATTGTAAAAACAGACAATCAACCAATAGTAACACAAGATATTGAAGTAATGATTTGCTGGTTAGCTGACAAACAATTACAAGCAAATGGAAAATATGCATTGAAACATACTTCAAAAGATGTAAGATGTATAGTAAAAGATATTCAGTATAAAGTCAACATCAACACATTAGAAAAAATTGAAGATGATAAAAATATCAATCTGAATGACATTGCTCGTATCTCTTTTAAAACGACTGCTCCTATTACTATTGACAAATACAGCAGAAATAGAAACACTGGAAGTATTATATTAATTGACGAAGCTACCAATGTAACGGTTGGAGCAGGAATGATTATCTAATATAAAAGATAAGAAAAAATTCTTGACTTTTTTTATTTCAAATTTTACTTTACCGAAACAATTCGTTTGATGATCGTTTGATGATTCATCAGTAACATCCTAAGAATATATGTAAAGTCTGAAATTATTATAAAGGCTTAAATAACATTTCAATATGTGGAATATTATCTTCCAGATACTCTTCACTAGCAATTTGGAATCCAAGACCTTCGTAAAATTTGATAAGATAACATTGAGCACCAATACGAATTGGAACGTTTCCAAAATGTTCCTCAATGAATGCCTTCGATTTTTTCATTAATGCTTTTCCTGCACCTGTACCTCTTGCCTTGTCAGAACTAATAACACGGCCGATAGAAACTTCATCAAAAGAAATCCCTGCAGGCACTATTCTGGAATATGCAATGAGTTCTTTTTCATTGTTATAACCCATCAGATGGAAACACTTGAGATCCTTGCCGTCGGCATCCTGATACGCACAATTTTGTTCAACAGTAAAAACCGCCTGTCTCAATTGCATTAGGGTATATAATTCAAATACCGAAAGTTCTTCAAACTTTTTTATTTCCCAATCAATATTCATTTGATGAATTTTATTAACCATTTTTTTTCAATACTAGCATATAGCAGCATTCCGGAAATACAACCAATAGTGTTTGCAATAAAATCAAAAACATCAGCACTGCGTTCTGAAAACACAGCACCCTGCATCAACTCAAGCAATCCACCATATGTTATACAAATTAACACTGCAGAAAATTTTGCCTGGCGTTGCAAGCTACTATAATTTGTTTGAAGAGTAAAACCTCTGATCAATAGCAATTGAAGTACAAAAAACATTCCTCCATGCACAAATTTATCAATGCTTACAAGTTCCAGAAATGAAATATGCGGAATGTCCCTCCCGGGAATTCCGCATACTATAAGAATGAACATTGCCCACAGCAACGCCCATTTTGTATTTTTAAGAAACATTTTTATCTCTATTAAAAGAGTGGAATTAATGTCCGATCAGAGCTTTGTAATCTGCAGCACTCATTAAAGCGTTTGCTTCAGCAGCATCTTTCATTTCTACCTTAATCATCCAACCAGCTCCGTAAGGATCTTTGTTTACCGATTCAGGATTCGTATCCAAGCCTTTATTCAATTCAAGTACTTTTCCGGAAACGGGCATAAACAAATCAGAAACTGTCTTAACTGCTTCAACCGTTCCGAATATCTCTTCGTGCGCCAAGTCCTCCCCTTCTGATGTGATATCCACATAAACGATATCGCCAAGTTCTCCTTGTGCAAATTCTGTTATGCCGATAAATGCGATATTACCTTCTACACGAACCCATTCGTGATCTTTGGTGTACTTTAAATTTTCAGGAAAGTTCATTTTAATTTTTTTTTAATTGAAACACAAATTTATAGTTAATTCTATTACTTCAAAATAATGTTCAGAATTAATTTGCCAAAGTCAAACGAAGACTGATTCCTGCGTTGGTATTTGTTGTCGGGAATGAAGAAGAAATAACCGGCTTATTAATAATTCTGTCATAAAACAAGCGTATATTGATCTTTTCACTGATCACATAATCAGCAGAAACTTTTATAGAAATAATATTCGTGCCTGCAGTATATTGACTAACCTCTTCTACAATTCGTCTGATGACCGTTTCATTTTTACGGAATGAGAGATCCAGTTTTAAGTTTAAATCACTCTTAATGGGCTTACCTTTGATTTGTAATTTCCCCAATTTCAAATTAGGAATTCTATAACCAAGTCCACCAATAATCTCTTGTCCGGCAACCTCCGTAATTGTTTTACTTGTTAATCCCAAGGATAAATTTCTATCTTTTTTGAATTCAAAACTCAGCAAAACACTATTTTTTAAAGTCATATCCAGTTTAATAAGCGGACTCCATTGTTCAGAAATAGAAACTGTACTAATCAGATCTCGGGATAAGAAATTCGGATTACCGGCAACCGATGAAACGGTTTCCTTAATATCCGTATGTCCTGTTCCATCATCCACAAATAATAAATTAGATGTATAACCGCCTACACTATAAGTTGAGCGATACGCATGACTTAAGGTAAACGATTTAAAATATTTTTTGATTTTTTCCATCTTCGACAGTCCGTCATATGTTGCTCTCCAGTTTAGTTTGGGAATTTTTGGGAAAGGGCTCAAACTGATATTGTTTTCACTTTTACCTGAATAGGCTGCAAGGAAAGCAGGGATCAATACATCCTGAGACGTTGCATTATATCCTTCCTGATAAACACCGCCAACAGTACCAGCAGAAAACTGATTTTCATCTCCCTGGCGAGCAGAAATGCCTGGTCGTACATTCAAAAATTTCTGAAATGTTTCATCCCCATCTTTTACAAAAGACGTTTTATATGTTACATACGACATACTAAAATTTCCTGTTTCCATTGGTGATTGCGATACAAATTCGTCTCCATCCCATCTGAAAAATTCGCTATTACTTCTTGCTTTCGTTCGTGAACCGGTTAGCTCAATCTTTAGATCGGGCAGTGGTTCTACGTTGGCACGGATATTTAAATTTTGGCTATAGGTTTGGGTATAGGGCAAGTTTATTGATTGGGTTTGAACAAGCCAATCTTTTTCGATCGCTTCGGGTCGAATATCTTTTTGACTTCCCAATACAAAACCTGCTGTTGGTCCCTGCAAGTGGTCATCCATACCAAACATACTCGTATTTTGTCCGTAACCAGGCAGAATTGTCCCTTCGGTTGTAGAATAAGTAACCGTAACCGTTTTTATCGACATTATTATTTTGGCGACATATTCCAATATTTCGAATTTATTATTTTTTGCATTTTTAGTTGAATCTGCAATTTCAGCAGGAGTTTTAGGAGCACTCTGCTTAGTAATAGCACTCGCTTTACCACCTTTGTTCTGTGCTTTATTTCCTTTCTGATTAATCTTTTTAAAGTAAGGGATCTTATTGTATAAGGTGATCATATTAAACTGACCGTTCCAATTAATTGTTTGTGAATTGCGTATGGTATTCCCTAAGGAATCGGCATTAAATGGGGCGCGTTCCCAGCCATAGGTTCCACCATATCTAACGGATGCCGTTATAAAATCAAGTAAAGGAATTTTATTAATAGGGATTGTATAATTAACTCCTACTTGCTGATTGAAGCGGGTTGTTTGTCCGCCTTCAAGAAAATTATTCCAAAGAGTATCCTTTTTTTCACCGGTGTCAATTTCGCCAGCAGGCTCAAGGATACGGGCATCATTTGTGGCAGTATAATCAAACTTCAATCCTTTTGTAAGGTCATATTTAAATTCATAGTTACGACTCATTGTAAAACGCTTATTAAAGGTCGGTAGGATCAATAAATCCCCACCCGTTGTATTTCTATTTTTAGAAGTACTGAAATCGCGGTCAACATCCGTTCCGAAGCCAATTTTATTGGGCAGTAAATAAAAGTTAAGGTCCTTGATCAGCTGAAGGTATTGGCTCTGAAATAATTTTGTTTTCGCAAAAGGTTTATAATTTTTTGGGGTAGGAGCAAAATTATAAACCAACCCACCACGATAACTTCGTTGGGTATTATATTCTATATTTACATCACGCTTATATGTTTCATTATATGAATAAGATGCCGCCCAATTTTCAATATCATAGATACGGCTCTTCTTGGAATTTTTTCCTTTATCTTTTTTTACATTCGTAAAATTAATACTCCTTCGTTTAGTATAATCTTGTGTTACATGTTTCAGTGAATCGCGCACACTTTTAGGGATTTCTTCATCCTTTAAAGTTGGAGCCAACAAGATATCCGGATCAAGCGGATTATATTGGGGAGTGATAAATGTTTCAGAATACCCTACATACATTGGAATATGAATATTGTATTCTTCGGGCAAGAACTTACCCAATTCTAAACTTGAAGACACATCATATTGCTTCAACGTTGCGCGCTTACGTTCTTGAATTTTATTTTCGATACTACCAAATCCAGGAGTATACATGTTTCCTGACAAGGATAAATTTCCAAAATCGGCTAGCTTAGCGGTAACCCTTGCTGTAGCTGCCCATCCACCTTGCTCATCAAAATCACTTAAACGTAATTCATTCACCCAAACCTGTCCGCATTTTGGCAAACCATCATCACTGTCTGTTGGTCCACCTTTGTTCGGATTACGGATACCGATCATCATCGTTTTGATGGCACTTAAATTGGGATTTCCTTTAACAGTGATAAGCCGTGTGCCATCCGGCACAATATATTCGGACGTAAGCGTAACTGTTCCCCCATTGAACATATCAATATTTCTTAGTTGTTTCGCTGCTTGTAATTTTTCAAACTCAAGTATCATTTCATTCGCTTCTGGCCAAACGCGGTATTGATCATCAACATCCGAACCGTTATAATAACCGGGAGGAGTCACTTTTAAAGGAATAGCATATTCGTAATAGTTATCCGTGTAATCTGTTCCTAAGCGAACAAAGGCATAAAGATCATTATCATTAAGCGGATTAGATGTGTTCGCGGAAGCTTCCGCATGGATATACATTTTTAATTTTTTGTACGAACGAACATCCAAGTTAGAAGTTTTGAAAGCTGCTCGTGAATGTCCGTCTTCCAGATTACAGATAGTCAAAGACATGGCCTGTTCATTTAATGCAACCAAATTTGCAGAACCGGTGTTGATCTCCCTGTCGATATTGGGGGGCAATACGTAGTTCACAGGTTGTTTACTTCCATCTTCTTCAATATTCACAGCACCAATATCGAACTGTGTATTTGCATCGTCATTTGGCTGATACAAGCCGGGTAATAAAAGGTCGTAAGCATATTTTCGCCAATCGTTACGAACCAACTCTAGGCGGGCGAAACGCAATACAATCGGTTTATCACATCCTTTAATGAACATCCGCATAAAACGAATCGATTGAAAATTTTCGATTGCACCAACACGCAAAGCGTTCGGATCTTTGATAGGGATTTTAAACTGATACCAAGTAATTGGTTTTGTGGTTCCGTCTTTAATATTTTGACCGGTTGTGGTATACACATTTGTAATGTAATTGGTTCCCACACCACCTGCAAAAGCACCCGGAGTTAAACCAACTTTGTATTGATAATAACTCTCAACGGTACTTAAGTTATTATCGCGGTTTATGTCTTCAACGTTAGGCAATGTGGTTGCAGCGGTAGGAAATGAGCCGGAGGTAATTGCAGAGTTTCCTTCCAGTCCGTTAAATTTCTTATAGCGCTCTAATGTTTTACTACTTGCAGCATCATAAATACCATCTCTAAAATAGCGGTAATCATCACCAGAAGGATCGGCTAAAATGGCGCCATAACCTGCAGGAGAGGTGAGCGCAACCTGATTCAAATAATCATTAAAAAAACTTTGTTCCTGTGCATTACTCATCCCATCCAAACCAATATCCTGAAAAGCTCTGTCGCCTTCATCGCTGTTAAAAGCATTTACAAGGGGTTGAATTAATGGAACGATACCGAATGCGGTAGTATCTATTGGTAAATTATTTCCATTATTTTGAGCCGCTGTACTTGGAGCGGGCAACACGTTTTCTGCGCTTTTGTATCCATCTCTCAAAACATCTTCAGAAATATTTCCAAGATCAAAATACAATTCTCCAGAAGTAATCTGATCAGCAACCGGTAGATCACTGTTAAAAGGATCCATGACCCAAAACTGAATAAACTCAATATTTGCTGCTTCAAAATCGTTTGTACTGATAGAGCGCATGATACCAGCCCAACGGGATGTGGGACTATTTAAATTTCCGTTTGCATCTAATCCGGCAGATAAAGAAGTTGGAGTTACGTCATAATTGTATGGTCCGCGTTCACTGGGATAATAAGCCAGATCGAGTGTTGTTGTAATTACAGGAGTTCCTGATGAAGAAGGCTTGTTCGGGAAAACTTCCGTTTCAGGTATTTCACGTGCAAAATTGTTGGACATATCCGTTGTGCTGTAATAACCGGGAGTTGTTCCCGATTGATTGCGCATAAACAATGGATCGATGTGATACCAATTCAATTTTGCTCTATTAAATCCATTTGGTAAAGAATCAGAAAGTGCTCCTTCGGGAAACATCCCCGAAGCTGTTTGTCCTTGTGGTGTGCTCGCCAAACTCCATGCACTTTGTGCGTGAAGATCTATTTCCGACTGACTACCTTCAAAGTCATCAATGTATGAATTACCACTTTTACCAATTGCACTACTATGCCCCGGAACCAAATATGCAAACTCTCCTGCAGCAGTAATCGTACTCATTTCTTTTGTTTCAATAAAGGGGATCTTATCAATCCAACGAGTAAGGAAAGGTGCTTCTGTTCTATAATTCGCATCTAATCCCCAGATGGTATTTGAAATAGGCTCATCACCGATATTTACCTTTTTAGTAAGCGGTCGTTCGGTTAAATTCAAAACGGTTCCACCGATGCTGAAATCTTTATTGATGCGGTAATCTAGGTGCGTACCAAACAATGTTTTTTGCTGAATGGCGAAGAGTGCGTTACTTTCTAGGGAAATTTTGATTGGCATTCCTGAATTTAAAACGCCCTCATCAATGATTTTCACACGACCCAATGTATAATCAACCGTATACTGAACATTCTCTTGCAACAAAATTCCTCCTGCAGTAACGGTTACAGAACCTTGCGGAACATTGGGTGCACCTAAAGAAATTTCGGAGCCTCCGGTTGATTGGTAGGAACCTTTTAATTTGAAACGATTTAAATTGGCGAAAACATTTCGTGCAGTTGTGATAGTAGAGTCATACAATGGATCGAAAACATAGGAATTAGCCTCTGTGGAAGTAGGAGTAAATCTGCTCCGCAAATGATCTCCGAATGGCTCTACAACAGGAAAGATCACACGACCATTGGTCGCATTGATTGTTACACCATCAATGAAATCGAATGCGCCATCAGGGGTCGCATCATTCTGTTGATTTAATCTATCGACAAATAAAACCTGATTTAATGGTTTTGCAGCAATCAATACTTCGGCTGCCGACACTGGCAAATAATTAATGTCGGTACCACTTTGAGAATTGGTATAAAAAACTTCCAATTTAAAATCCTGTGAATTCACCTGATATGCACCGATGGAATAAATATTCTTCATCATCAAATTCCACATCGGATGTTTTGTGTTTGTTGCAGAGCTCTTTAACATCTTTGTGATTAATGCTTCCGGAGCACTTATACCATCCGTTGAAAATTCACCAACACGGTAAACAATTCCATTATAAGTATATTCGTAGGCAACTGAAAGGATCTGATCCGGATTTAATTGTTGATTTAAAGAGATAAATCCAAGACGGGCATTCAATGTATATTCAGATGCCTGAAGTTTTCTAGCACTTGCCACCAATTCATAATTGGTTTGCGGCTTCACAATATCGCCGGTGATTGAGTATATTTTAGCAACAGTTGTATTGATAGATCTTACACCGATATTGGAGGGAATAGCGGTAGGGTCTGTTATTTTAAAGTACAAATCATTCTGGGTATTGTAGGGCAATTTATCAAGGGGATTATCTCCGACATAGGGGAATTGGTTGCTTGGAACATGCGCTGAGTCTTCTGCTAATTCAGCAAAAGCTACTACACTGCGAACATCATTTGTTGCACCATTGGTATTTGATACCCAAGCTTCCATTCTTGTGATGTTAACCTGAGAGTTTACAAAAGGTAAGCCCGCTAATGCGGAATTAAAATTATCACGGAAATAATGCGCTAAAAAAAAGTGTTTATTTGCTTCGTACTGATCACCCGGAATATCAAATTTTGTAACCTGGGCTCCACCTGTAACTTCGACTTCCGATTTTTTTCCTTTTTGTTGAGATAACACACTTGTGATAGTCAACCGTCCGAATTGCAATTGGGTTTTAATACCAAATAATGTTTGACTTCCAGTGATCAGAGATCCATTCAAAGGCAAACTCACATTTCCCGCTTCAATTTTTTTAATGATCTCATCTTCGTATCCAGTATACTCCAATTTCATTTGATTTTCATAATCAAATGTTGCTTCTGTATTATAGCTGGTTGTTAATTTTAATTTGTCACCGATCTTACCAACAACATTCAATTGAATTTTTTCATCAAAATCAAACGTATTTGTTTTACGGTTCTTAACAGGAATAGCAGGGTTTTCAGTATTCGTTCCATTGTATGCGAATATTAATTCGGCAGAACCATTTGGGCGAATATCAACGGTATTCCCACCAAAAATCCTGTCAAAGATCTCACCACCAACATGTAATTTAGGGATGACGGTATTTGATTGTGCACTCTGACTTTCAGCATGCGAGCGAGCATTCCAATAGTCTTTCACTTGCTTGTCGAACATCAGTTTTTGATATTCCTCACTTTCGAGGAAAGTAGGCGGACGGTAATTAATTCCTCCGATTGTCTGATTTACATTATATTGGCCTGTTACAGGATCATAATCCACGGATGTATTGATATTCGAAGGATTATTGAGCATTAATCCACCTGCATTCGGATAATTCAGTGGATCGTTATTGGATTGGTCTTGAAAATTGTACGGGAGAATAATCGGCGTGTCTTCATCTATAGGGGTATCAATTGCAAAAACAGGTTGATTTTCGTCTGCCGCATTTGCGTGCTTATATGAACTAACTTTCGCATCGGAATTAACGATAAGCGAGAGCATTCCAAGTGAAGCACCGGTAACTAGGATATATTTTGCGAACGACTTAGTCAAAATGTAAAATAAAAATTAAAGATTTTTAAGTGCTGATTTAATTAGCTGTTCCACTGTTTGTCCCGTACCCTCTGTTCTGATGATCTTATCAAGTGTTTTATCTGCAGCAAGCTTATTGAATCCTAACATCACAAGAGCTGATAACGCTTCTTCCTTCAAAGTATTGTTACTTCCGGAAAATATTTCGGAAGAAAAATCACTTTTACCCATTTTATCTTTCAGATCAACAATAACGCGTTGCGCTGTTTTTTCACCGATTCCTTTTACGCTTTTAATGACTGCAACATTTGCTGTGGCTATAGCTGTTTGGATTTCTACAGCTGTTAAAGAAGACAACATCAATAAAGCACTGGTGCCACCAACACCGGAAACAGAAACTAATAATCGGAATAAATTCCTTTCAGCAATGTCTGCAAAGCCAAAAAATCGGGGCATATCATCACGCACATAAAGCTGTTCGGTATAGAGTTTACATTTTTCTGAATCACCGATTTTTGAAAAAGTATTTAACGAAATCTGCATTACATAGCCAACACCACCGGCATCAATTACCGCGTAGGTTGGTGTTTTCTCTACTAATTTCCCTTCTATATGATAGATCATCTATTCAATTTTAATGACGAATTATTTCTAAACAGTTGCCTTATTTCTTTGCTTGCGCATCCACAACAGCAATCGTGACCATGTTCACGATTTCTCGAACAGAGCTTCCCAACTGTAAAATGTGCACCGGTTTTTTCATCCCGATCAATACGGGCCCGATTGCTTCAGCACCACCCATTTCCTGAATCAGCTTATAGGCAATATTTCCTGAAGCAAGATTTGGGAAAATAAGTGTGTTTACTTTCTTATCCACTAGATTGGAAAAAGGAAATTGCTCTTTCATCAATTCATCGTTCAATGCAAAATTCGCCTGCATCTCCCCATCAACGATCATCCCTGGATAGTTCTTATGTAAAATTTCTGTTGCTTCACGCATTTTGTTTGGCACTTCACCTTCAGCAGAACCATAGTTGGAGTATGATAACAAAGCGATACGCGGAATGATGTTGAACTGCTTCACGCTATTCGCGGTCAGCACGGTAATATCAACCAGATCCTGAACAGAAGGGTCCACATTCATGGTTGTATCTGCAAAGAAGTAGGGTCCTTGTTTGGTATTCATAATGTACATACCAGCAACACGTTTCACGCCTTCCTGCACCCCAATAATTTGCAAAGCAGGACGGATTGGATCTGCATATTTTCGGGTAAGTCCGGATATCATCGCATCAGCAGCACCGGTTTCCACCATCATTGCACCAAAATGATTCCGTTCCTTCATTACTTTACGCGCCTCATACAATGTAAAACCTCTACGCTGACGCTTTTTGAAGAAAATATCACCGAATGCATTTCTGCGATCATCTTCACTTTTACTTCGTGGATCGATGATGGGAGTGTCTCCTAAATCAAGATTATTATCAGCAATCAATTTTTTGATCTTTTCAACATCACCCAGAAGTATCGGCTTGGCAATACCTTCATCATTTACTTGTTGAGCCGCCTTCAATATTTTGTAGTGATCTGCTTCTGCAAACACGACACGCTTTGGATTTTGTTTCGCTTTGTTGGTAATATTGCGGATCAATTTATTATCTAAGCCTAAACGGTTGATAAGTTCCTGAATATAGGCATCCCAATTTGTAATTTTATGTTGAGCAACGCCTGATTCCATTGCTGCTTTTGCAACTGCAGGAGCAACGGTGTAAATCAATCGCGGATCAATTGGTTTCGGGATAATGTATTCGGGACCGAACGTAATATTTTTTGAATCATAAGCAAGGTTAACTGTTTCGGGAACAGTTTCTTTTGCTAGATTAGCAATGGCATAAACCGCTGCCAGTTTCATGGCTTCATTGATCTGTGTCGCACGCACATCGAGTGCACCTCTGAAAATGAAAGGGAATCCAAGTACGTTGTTCACCTGATTAGGATGGTCCGAGCGACCTGTTGCCATAATGATATCAGGGCGCGCTGCTATTGCTAATGCATAAGGGATTTCGGGATCGGGATTTGCCAGTGCAAATACAATCGGGCGCTTTGCCATGGACTGAATCATTTTTTGAGACACGATATTGCCTTTAGACAAACCCACAAAAACATCGGCATCCTTCATGGCATCTTCCAATGTTTTCGGTTTTTTATTGGTGGTTGCAAAAAATGATTTTTGACCATCTAAATCAGTTCGATCAACAGAAATAACCCCTTTGCTGTCGAGCATTAAAATATTTTCTTTTTTTGCTCCGACAGCGATGTATAGTTTTGCACAAGATATGGCGGAGGCACCTGCACCATTCACAACAATTTTTACTTTTTCTATTTTTTTCTTCGCTACTTCACAGGCGTTTAATAATGCTGCGGCAGAAATAATCGCTGTTCCATGCTGATCATCGTGCATCAAAGGAATGTTCAACTCCTCTTTCAGCCTGCGTTCTATTTCAAAACATTCAGGAGCTTTGATATCTTCCAGATTTATTCCTCCGAATGTTGGCGCAATCGCTTTTACTGTGTTTACAAACAGATCGATATCGGTTGCATCCACTTCAATATCAAAAACATCAATGTCAGCAAAGATTTTAAAAAGCAAGCCTTTCCCTTCCATAACGGGTTTAGAAGCCAATGCTCCTATATTTCCCAAGCCTAAAACAGCGGTTCCGTTAGAAATAACTGCTACCAAGTTGCCCTTCGCGGTATATTTGTATGCATCTTCCGGATTTTTTTCAATTTCTAAACAAGGTTCGGCAACGCCTGGTGAATATGCCAATGAAAGATCGCGCTGCGAACTATGCGGTTTCGTAGGAATAACCTCAATTTTACCGGGTCTTCCTTGAGAGTGATAATCCAATGCATCCTGCTTTCTTAATTTTGCCATTTTCGGGTGTTTTTTTTGAATTGCGAATATAACAATTTCTCAATAAATACAAGACGTTTACTTGAAATTGAAGCTATTAAATTGTGTTTTCAAGAATAATAGTTACTTTAGTGACAAATGAAGCCAAAATTAGTTGCGTTTACAGGTGCTGGAATCAGCGCTGAGAGCGGGATAAAGACATTTCGCGACAGCGGAGGCTTGTGGGAAGAATACAACTTGAATGAGGTGGCAACTCCAATGGCTTGGGAAAAAAACCAAGGTTTGGTATTGGATTTTTATAATAAGCGAAGAAAGCAAGTTTTAGAAGCACAGCCCAACAATGCGCACTATGCCTTGGTGGATCTGGAGAAAAAATACGATGTTCAGATCATCACCCAAAACATTGATGATCTTCATGAACGAGCAGGTTCCAAAAAAGTGCTTCATTTACATGGCGAGATCACAAAAAGCCGCAGCACGCTTGACCCTTCTTTAATTTATCAGATCAAAGGAAGTGAAATTAAAGTAGGAGATGAATGCAGTAAAGGTTCTCAATTACGCCCTCATATTGTATGGTTTGGCGAAATGGTTCCACTGATGGACACTGCAAATCTGATGGCTGAGCATGCCGATATCTTTATCGTTATCGGAACATCCATGGCTGTTTACCCTGCAGCAGGAATCATCGACTATTCACCACAGCAAATCCCCAAATATTTAATAGATCCGAACGACATAAAAGTAAAGGGCATCGCGAATCTGACAATCATCAAAGAAAAAGCCAGCATTGGTTTACCCAAGCTGGCTTCAGAACTTTTAAAGTAATTTATTTATTTCGAACTGACAATTAATTTTTTTGTGATCATTGTTTTATCATCTAAAACAATTGAATAGAAATAAACCCCGGCATTCAAATCAGCGACATCGACCTTAGCAATAGCTTGTTTATCCGAAATAACAATTTCCTTTACTTTTTTTCCAAGCATGTTGTAAACAATGATCTTTCCATTATTATAAGATTCTTTTAAAGAATAATTTATTGACAATATAGAACTAACAGGATTTGGAAAAGCAGTTGCACTAACTTCTTGCTCCTTTTCATTCATCCCTAGTGTACAAACATAATTAATGGTTACAACAGCTGTGTCTGGTGCTCCAGAAGTGCTGTATAGTATATATTTAACGGAAAATTCGTTGCAAATAGCAGGAGCAGGACAAGCAACATAATGCGCAGTAATACCCCAAGTTCCCGGACCATTCGGCAATGTTGCATTTGCGCCAATTGTCTGACCTGATCCTGTAGGATACCAAGTTGTAGCAGTTTGTGGACTGTAACAAAGAGAACCAGTGCAGAAATAAACGCTCGCACATGAATCAATTGGTGTGATAATTCTTCCAACTTTAAAGTTTATTGCCGAAGAAGTTATATTATGAATTTCTAAGTCATTTACCATTGAGGATCCGGCAGCAATAGGAACAATGATCGTATCGCTTGTAACATCAACACCTAAGTCAAAAATGCGAAGACTTTGACCAAACACAGAAGATGCAAAAAACAAGATTAATAGAGAGGTAAGAATTTTTTTCATATTATAAATTTTTAAAATGTTATGAAACTAGTGATTGCTTTCACTTACAAATTTAGTGTTTGTTTCGGAAAATTACAATAAAACTTGCAAAATACTTAGTAATCGAACGAACCTGCCTATTAAAGTTAATGGTTTTAATTTGCTTTTTACAACATAGGCAAATTTTTTATTATCAATTTTACATTCCAGCCGCGACATAATATCGAAATAGATAAGGAATTTTTCTTACAGAGAATCCTAAACTATCTGATCCAGTGATTGACGAAGTTGTTTAAAAAACTGAATCGATTCCTTTTTAGAATTTACGTATATTCACTTCCTGCTTCTTAAATAACCCTTCTCGGATTTATTTAATGATTTTACAAGTTTAAAAAGATTGTCAGAAGTCTTCACTTTACTTTAGTCATTTAGCAAAGGATAATAAAAATCGATATTTATTTGCTTGTTTCCAATTTAAGGTTCTAGTAAATTAGCAATGGATCGAAAAAAATAACTAAATTTATTCGCTCTTTCTAAAACAATACTGAGGTTTGACCATGAAAATAAGTTTATTCAAGATTGTCCTGTATAGCCTGATTCTAATATCGATAAAACTATCCGGACAACCGTTGTTTTTTGAAAAAAAATTCGGAGCGGCTGCGAGTGACCAGTCGTTTTCTGTGAAGCAACTTAGCGATGGAAGCATCTATATTTTAGGCAGCTCAGATTCCATAACACCCGGTGAGTTTGATGTAACCCTTAGCAAACTCGACAGATACGGCAATCTTCTTTGGATAAAATATTACAACGGTGGCAGGAATGATTTTGCTTTTCAACTCAGCACATTACCCGATAATTCATTGGTTCTCTCTGGCACAAGGCAACAATCAAACGGCTTTTACGATGCCCTTGCAATTCGCACCGACACCTCCGGAACCATTATGTATCAGAATACATTCGGAGACCCTTTACAGGATGAATCTTTTGCTTATATTTCAGAAGATGGCCATGGAAAACTTATTGCCTGCGGTTATGCCTCTACCTCTCTTTCATCTAATGATGTTTATGTGGTAAGACTTGATAACACCTGCGCTGAGATCTGGGAAAACAGATACGGCGGAACAGATGTTGACTATGGACAAAGAATAATTCCTGCAACTGATTCGGGATACGTGTTTGTTGCCGACACAAAATCTTTTGGCTCAGGAACGGTCGATGTGTGGCTATCAAAATTAGATACGCTTGGGAATGTTGAATGGAATTATGTTTCCGTTGATGCCCTGGAAAACGGAAGTCAGGGTGTAATAACTACTCAGGACGGAAATTACCTGATGTTTGGTGAAACGGAAATCTCTACCGGTTCTCCTTTCGATTTCCTTATGGAAAAAGTATTTGCAAACGGCACCAGCTCCTGGAGAAAAAATTTTGGTGATCCATTATACAAGGAGGCGATGTTTGAAATGATCGAACTTCCTAATAATGATTTTATATGTACAGGATATAGCAACAGCTACAACCATGGCACAGCACTAGATCTTATTGTGTTTCAGACAGATTCAACAGGAAATATAAGTTGGGCGAATAGTTATGGCGGACCTGGAATTGATATTGGTTATGACTTGGTTGCTTCCTATAACGGGGGGTATTTAGTAACTGGAAAAACATCCATATTAACAAATGATGAGTACTATTTATTAAGTTTAGACAGCCTTGGATTACTAACATCAATCCCGGATTATACCGCAGCGGATAAATGGTTTTCTATATTCCCGAATCCTTCTGAAGGAGTTTTTGATATTGCAGGAGGAGTGTCAGAAAAAGAATTTATTATTGAGGTTTTTAGCTTATCGGGGCAATTAATTTATAGTGAAACTGTCGCATTCAGCAACGGAAGTATTCATATTGATGTAAGCAAAACGGTTTCACCAGGGTGCTATATATTAAAACTAAATCATTCAGAAATAAGTGGCTCGGCACTTTTAATCATTCAATAAACCAGTGAAATTGACGACTTTATATTCCTTCGATTACTAAAGGAGATTACAAGTAGGTATTTCAATCATAAACAAGTATTATATATTTGTATCATATCTTTGATAATACAAAAATTAAATTTAAATTTACCTTTTATTTAATCATCCACTAAAACAAATCTTATGAAAAAAAACTTACTAATTATTCCTGCGCTTTTATTGGCAGCAACAGGGATATTGAACGCCCAAACGATAGTGCTGAGTGAAAACTTCGAATCTACTACCGGTACGGCTATACCGGGAACATGGACACAGGTAACTGCTGCAACTGATGGCGGATGGAAATCCGGAACAGGAACATCTTTATCTAGCGCTTCTTTTCCAATCGCAACTCATACAAGATTTCTTGCTACAAATGATGACGGTTGCAACTGTGACAAAAACAATGACCTTTTAAAATCACCGGTAATGAACCTTTCGGCTCTTACTTCTTGTTTTCTTAAATTTGATGTTGTCAATCCTGCAGCAACATATAGCGGAGACACGGAAATTGGTAAAGTTGAAGTATCTACTGATGGTGGAACAACATGGACCGTATTAGAAACCCTTTCTGCAATTCCTGATTGGGCTAGTCATTCGATCAATATCAGTGCTTATGCCGGAATGTCTTCAGTAATGATAGGTTTTCGTTATTCTGATGCAGGTGGGTGGTTGTATGGTATGGCTATTGACAACTTCGTAGTTTATCAACCTGCTGCACTTGATATGGCTGCAAACACAATTACATTGTTGAGCTATGTTGTAGCAAGTACACCTCAAACCATTGCTGGCACTCTTAGCAACGAAGGAGGTACAACAGTTACTTCAATGACATTGAATTACAACGTAGATGGAGGAGCACCCGTTACTCAGGCTTTAAGTTCTTTAAGCATTGCTCCACTTGGTTCTTACAGTTACTCTCACAGTACTGCTTGGACTCCTGGAACTACAGGAAACCACACTGTTAAAGTATGGGCATCAAACATCAACGGATCTGCTGATTTAGTGAACAGCAATGATACAATCACAAAAGTGGTTTATGCTGCAACTTCTCTAGCTCAAAGAGTTCCTTTATATGAAGGTTTCTCCAGCTCAACCTGTGGTCCTTGTGCATCAACAAACCCTGGAACACATGCTACCTTGCTTGCGAATAATGCAAATCAAACAGGTGGAACGGTGAATGCTATTAAATACCAAATGAACTACCCTTCTCCAGGAAACGACCCAGCGTATACTGCTGAGTGTGGCACGCGTCATACTTATTATGGTATCAGCGGTATTCCTCATGGTGAACTTGATGGTGGATATGGTTTTGAAGGACATCCAGGTGGATTTTCTCAAACAAACATTGATAATCGCGGTGCTGTTCCTGCAGTGTTTACTATCACAGGAAATGCATCTTTCATAGGAAGCACAGTAACTATTACCGGTGGTGTTACTTCTTTGATCGATATCACTAATCCAAATCTAAAGATCATGGTTGCTTTAACAGAAGACCATATCAATACAGCTGATAACGCACACGGAACTCAATCAAACGGAGAAACTGACTGGTATGATGTTATGCGCAAAATGGTGCCATCTGCAACTGGAACTGCAATGCCTTCAACACAAACTGTAAGCATGGTAACCCCTATTAACCTTTCTTATACATTTGGTACTACTCCAAAAATCTTCACAAACCTTTCTTTAATGAAGGCTATTGTTTGGGTTCAGGATCTTACAACTAAGGAGATCTATCAATCAAAAGCAATTTCGATCGTTACTTCTATTGATGAAGTTGCAAGTACACTAAGCTCTTTTGATATTTATCCAAATCCTTTCAAAGATTTCACAACTGTTGCTTTTACACTTAAGCAAGCAGAAAATGTGAAAATGGAAGTATACAATATGCTTGGAGAATTAGTTTCTTCAGACGATAAAGGCGGAATGGCTCCAGGATACAACTCAGTAGAATTAAATGCTGAAAATCTGTCTTCCGGTATGTATTTCGTAAAATTATCAGCTGGAACTTATTCAATTACCAAAAAAGTTTCTATCAATAAATAAATCAGTATAAAAATAAATCAGCAGTTTGGCGTGTTTTTTGAACATACCACTGCTGATTTATTTTTTTATTATTCATTCAACTTTATCGCTCATATGAAAAAAATAGTTCTTGGTTTATTTTTAATTACCGGTTTAACCGCTGCAACAATCGCTCAAAATTCAGAAGGAAGAATTATACCATCCGTTGATGTAAAAACTATTGATGGCAAAACATTTAACACTGGAAAAATTGCCAATGATGGCAAACCAATGATTATTGACTTTTGGGCAACGTGGTGCAAGCCTTGTAAAAAAGAATTGGATGCGATTTCGGAAGTTTACGCTGATTGGCAAAAAGAAACGGGTGTGAAGCTAATTGCAATTTCCATAGATGAAGCAAGAAGTTCGGCTAAAGTAGGTCCTGATGCAAAAACACATGGATGGAATTATGAAATTTATATTGATGAAAATTCTGATTTTAAACGTGCAATGAATGTTGGGGAAGTTGTTCCGCATGTTTTTATTGTAAACGGAAAAGGAGAAATTGTGTGGCATCACGAAGGCTTTGTGGATGGTGGAGAAGATCATATTTATGAAATTTTGAAAAAAGTTGCTGCAGGAGAAAAGATTACCGAATAATTAGAAAACAACTCTATTGTGAGAAAAATTTATTTAAAATCGATTACACTAACTGCATTTATTACAGCAGTTCTATATAGCAACAGTTCTGTTGCACAATTAAATTTAAATCCCAACAACTTAAATCTAGGAGAAGTACACGGGAATTTTGAAGCCAATGCACAATATTATATTCCAGATTCAACAATTGGTGCCGCTGAGGTGCCTGAAAAAATGTTGGTCAATGGCTATGCAAACATCATTTATACAAAAGGGAAATTTACGGCTGGTATTCGCTATGAAAGTTATTTAAACGGCTTGCAAGGATATCCTTCCGGTTTTAAAGGAACTGGAATTCCATATCGTTTTGCAACATACAAAGCCGATGAATTAGAAGTAACCGTTGGTAGCTTTTACGAACAATTTGGAAATGGACTTACAATCAGATGTTACGAGCAGCGCAGTTTAGGGCTTGACAATGCATTGGACGGAATTCGTTTAAAATACAAGCCTTTCAAAGGTGTTTACTTAAAAGGATTGGTTGGAAAACAACGCTCTTTTTTTACTACTGGGCCAGGACTTGTTCGTGGATTTGACGGGGAAATTCAATTAAATGAAGCGTTTGCAAAATTAGCCGACAAAAAAACAGTGATAACATTGGGCGGAAGTTTTGTTAGTAAATTTCAAACAGATGCGGACCCTACGCTTGTTCTTCCCCAAAATGTAGGAAATTCAGCAGGGCGATTTTCTATAACTAGAAATAATTTTCAAATGAATGGAGAATATGCTTACAAAATAAATGATCCATCTCAAGACAACGGATTTAATTATAAATATGGCGATGCCATTTTGTTGCAAGCGAATTATGCTGTAAAAGGATTTGCTATTTCACTGAATGGATCCAGAATAGACAATATGAGTTTTCGATCAGACAGAACGGCTCAACTCACAAACCTGCTCATCAACTACGTTCCAGCACTATCAAAACAACACACGTATAGCTTACTCGCCTTTTATCCTTATGCATCTCAGGCAAGAGGGGAAATAGAATATTCAACTGAAGTAAAATATAAAATTAAAAAAGAAACGGCTTTGGGCGGTAAATATGGCACCGAAATTACGATCAATTATTCTGGTGCAAATAGCTTAGATACAACTCGAATAAAAGGGGAAGATCGAGGACATTTGGGTTATACTTCTAATTATTTAGGAGTTGGGAAAGAAGTTTATTTCCGCGATTTGTATATAGAAATTACAAAAAAAATTAATAAAACCTGGAAAGGATCGTTGATATATGCGCATCAGATTTATAATAAATCTATTATTCAAAAACCAGGTTCCCCTTCTATACATTCAAACATTGTTGTTGCAGACATCACCTACAAATTAAAACCAACTAGTGCGCTTCGTTTGGAACTTCAAAATTTACAAACCAAACAAGACCATCAAGATTGGGCTTATGTTTTATTGGAATATACTATTAATGAAAATTGGTTTATTGCTGCTGGAGATCAATATAATTATGGTAACGAACATGTTAAAGAACGCTATCATTATTACTTAGTAAATGTTGGATATGCAAAAAAGGCGAATCGCATTACCCTTAGTTATGGAAAGCAACGCGAAGGTATATTTTGTGTTGGCGGAGTATGTAGAAATGTTCCTGCATCAAATGGGTTTTCATTAAGTATTACAAGTAGTTTTTAAACGTATTAGATTTAGTAGAATGAAAAAAACAGTATTTATCCCACTAACATTCGTGTTGGCGATAGGCCTAACTTCTTGCGATTTTGTTAATATTCCCGATCAACCTGGAAGTGTAATTGATACCACCTCTTCAACTGTTGTGAGAAAAGTATTGGTGGAAGATTATACAGGACATAAATGTACCGCTTGTCCTGCAGCTGCAATTGTAGCTAATTCTTTGACAGCGACAAATGGCGAAAATGTTGTTGTAATTGGAGTTCATGCTGGATTTTTTGCAAGTCCTACGACAAGTGGGACGCAGTATTTGGAAGATTTTAGAACAAGTGCAGGAACGACTTACGATACTTATTTTGGAATTTCAAATATTGGAAATCCAAATGGGATGATAAACAGAAAATATTATACCTCATCTACTACAGCTCACGTATTAGCATACGGCACGTGGGCAACAGAAGTGGCTGTTGAACTAGCAAAGCCTGCTTTAGCTAAATTAGAAATTGTTAACAGCTACAATACTTCCACTCAAATGCTGACATGTAATGTAAATTCTACATTTTTATATGATACGTTAACTGGAGGACCATATAAATTAATTGTCATGGCAACACAAGATAGTATCGCAGCTGACCAGTTGGATGCAGGGCTGTATGTGCCAGGATATATTCACCGCCATGTTTTAAGAGCTAATTTGAATGGTGTTTGGGGTGAGGATTTAACAACTGGTGCAATCATCGCAAACTTAGCAATCAATAAAAGCTACTCTTACACTTTCCCTGCCACTTATCCTTCATCGGGTGGGACAAGTGCAACAAGTTTTGTTGCGAGTCGATGTCACATAGTTGCATTCATTTATAACGATGTTACTAAAGAGGTGATTCAAGTGGAAGAGGTGAAACTTATTCCTTAAAAAATAATTCTAATTCTATGAACGCCTGTACAGCATTTGTGCGGGCGTTTGTATTTTAATTAACTTTGTACATATGCAAAAAACCATTTCTATTTTCATTATTAGTTTTATTTGCTTTACCGGCATACATGCACAAACACGCTTTAAAGCAGGATTAAGAGCCGGTTTAGCAACCAGCCAAGTGGAAGGTGATACCTATGGCGGATTTGATAAATTTGGATTCGATGGAGGCGCAACCCTCCATGCTAAAATAAACGAAAAGTGGGCAGCGCAATTTGAAATTCTATTTGTTCAAAAGGGAAGCCAGCATGTGGGTGATGTGAACAAAGGCGATTTCCGTTATTATTTATTACAATTAAACTATATGGAAGTTCCATTGTTATTACAATACAAACAAAAGAAATTTACATTTGAAATTGGTCCGGGTATCGGTTATCTTATAAACTCAAAAGAGTACGACGAGACAGGAAAAGTTTATAATCCGATTCCATTCAAGCGAACAGAAGTAAGTGCGAGTTTAGGTATCAATTATATGATATATAAAAATTTAGGAATCACCTGGAGGTATACAAACTCATTGCTTCCAATACGGGAATATGCCTCTGGAGCAAGCTTTTGGTTTAACCCCGGACAACGAAACAATGTTTTATCATTTACATTAACCTATATGTTTAGTAAACGTGAAGAATAATAAACACAAAATTGTACTTGCCATAACAGGAGCAAGCGGTTCGATTTATGCAAAAGTATTGTTACAAAAACTTGAACAATTGGCAGAGCAAATAGAAACTGTTGGTGTTGTAATGAGTGATAATGCGAAAGACGTGTGGAAATTTGAATTAGACAATTCTGATTACGAAAATTCAGCTTTTAAAATATATAGCAAGTCGGATTTTTTTGCACCTTTTGCTTCGGGCTCTGCAAAATACGACACGATGATCATTTGTCCCTGCTCTATGGGAACGCTTGCTCGTATTGCAAGTGGAATATCCAATGATCTAACATCACGCGCTGCTGATGTAATATTGAAAGAAAGAAGAAAATTGATCTTGGTAACACGAGATACACCGCTCAGCTTGATCCACATAAACAATATGAAAACGATCACAGAAGCAGGAGGAATTATTTGCCCGGCAAGCCCATCATTCTATAGCAAACCTCAAAGTTTTGAAGCACTTGCAGCAACAGTTATCGACAGAGTAATTGATTTGGCAGGATTAGAGCAACCCACCTACCGCTGGGGCGAAAAGTAATCGCCTTTTGATGGACCGAGCGAAGTCGAGATGTTTACCATTTTTTAACAAAATCTTCCCCCTAACTATTTTAATTTAAAAGTAATTTTGGAATTGGAATTTCGTTTTAAATAACGTATTTTAGTTTTATAATTGACAGATTGATTAACCCTTAATACAAAACGTATGTTTGAATTAAGTAAAAAAATATTAGAGAAAGTGAGTTTTGATAAATCTCTTTTTCGAAAAGAATTGACAAAAGCTGTAAAATGGCTTAAACCAGAAGAGAAAGCATTATTAATGATTTGGTGTTTAACAACATTCGGACATCAGTACAAAGATGTTATCAACGAAGTTTATAAAAGCGTAATAAAGTCATAATATAAAAGTCTCCATTCTATTTCATATTTCTATAGCATGTAATTGTTTTCATATCATTCTAAGAAATTAAATTAGTTGATCGATTAAATTAACTTATTTCGAGGGCAGAAACATGCTCTCCAAAAATGAAGAATATTACTTCATGTTCTTCGCAATGAAGGGTTCATTTTTATTTATTTCAGAAAATCGATGTTTCTTTTTAATCCTATAAACTTGGTTCGTTTTACTGCAGAATCTTTAAATACGCGTCTAAAAGTTTCTTCTGTCAACTCTTCCCAATCAGCCTTCTTCATTCCCAATAGTTCTTCATTGGCTTTAAATAGTGCTTCATTATGTGGTTTAGAAAAACGATTCCAAGGACAAACATCCTGACAAATGTCGCAACCAAACATTCGATTTTCCATTTTACCTTTCACCTCATTTGGAATATTTTCTTTAAGTTCAATTGTAAAATAAGAAATACACTTGCTACCATCTACAACGTATGGAGCAATTATAGCATCCGTAGGACAAGCATCCATACATTTTGTACACGTTCCGCAATAATCTTTTATTGCCCCATCGTATTCCAAATCCAGGTCAACAATTAGTTCTGCAATAAAATAAAAAGACCCACTTGATTTATTGATCAGGTTGCTATTTTTTCCAATCCAGCCCAAACCACTTTTTTTTGCCCAGGCTTTGTCTAAAACAGGTGCAGAATCAACAAAAGCACGACCATCGACTTCGCCGATATTTTCTTTGATGAATTCTAGTAGGTGATTTAATTTTTCTTTTATCACATCGTGATAATCTTTACCATAGGCATATTTACTAATCTTCGGAGCTGAATCGTCAGCTTGTATTTCGGAAGGATAATAATTGAGTAATAATGAAATAACGGATTTTGCTCCTGGAACAAGGAGGCGGGGATCCAATCGTTTATCAAAATAATTTTGCATGTAACTCATTTGTCCGTGCATATTATTATTCAACCAATTTTCTAATCGTGGAGCATCTTCTTCTAAAAAATCGGCTTTGGAAATACCAACGTAATCGAAACCGAGTCGTTTTGCTTCAGTTTTAATGAGTGAAGTATAGTTGGAGGTGGTCAATTAATAGTATTTAAATTTTATTATCGAAAGCACTTCTCGAAACATTCCTCCTTTATCGGAATTACTACGAATTGACATTGTTTTTTTAGGTTCGAGTAACATCATAAAAAAGTGCAAGATCAACTAAATTTTAAAAACTTATTTCGTATCAAATAAACTCCCATTGAATCCTCGGGGAATTTTACCTAGGTGTTTATATGCCAGTTCTGTTGCTTCTCTGCCGCGGGGTGTTCGTACCAGATAACCTTCCTGAATTAAAAAGGGTTCATACACTTCTTCAATGGTTCCGGCTTCTTCACCAACAGCTGTAGAGATGGTAGTTAATCCAACAGGGCCGCCTTTAAATTTTTCGATCAAGGCAGATAAGATACGGATATCCATTTCGTCCAAGCCGTTTTTATCTACATTAAGAGCGGATAATCCAATATGAGCAATTTCAATATCGATGGAACCGTTACCTTTTATCTGTGCAAAATCGCGGATCCTTCTGAGCAACGCATTTGCAATACGAGGTGTACCACGGCTTCTACGCGCTATCTCTATGGAAGCCTCTTCAGATATAGGGACATTTAAGATTCCTGCAGCACGTGAAATAATTTTTTTCAATAAAGCTGAATCATAGTAATTTAATCGGGAATTGATTCCAAAACGAGCTCGTAAGGGAGCCGTCAGCAAACCGCTACGTGTAGTTGCGCCAACCAAAGTAAATGGATTCAATTTGATTTGAACACTGCGTGCGTTGGGACCGCTATCGATCATAATATCGATTTTATAATCCTCCATTGCAGAATACAAATATTCTTCAACGATTGGACTCAATCGGTGAATCTCATCAATGAACAAAACATCGTGTTCTTCAAGATTTGTTAATAGTCCGGCCAGATCACCGGGTTTATCTAATACTGGTCCGGAGGTAATTTTTATGTTTACACCCAACTCCGAAGCAACAATATTTGCAAGGGTAGTTTTGCCTAAACCGGGAGGACCGTGTAACAAAATATGATCTAAGGCTTCACCACGTTGTTTGGCAGCCTGAACAAATATTTTTAAATTTTCAACAACTTCAAATTGTCCGGTAAAATCATCAAACTCCGCAGGGCGCAAAACCTTTTCGAACTCCTTTTCAGAAGAACTTAAATTTTCACTATCTGGGTTGATGTTTGGGTTCATAAATAATAAAAGTTTCTCGACTCCGCTCGAAATGACACACAATTATCATTTCACTTTATAATAAATTACTACTTAAGCATAATGCTGGTTTGGCCTACAATTACATCATCACAAATAATATCGATCAAATATTTACCGGGAATAAAGCCATTGGGACTAGGACATAAAACATCCATAGCAATGGCTTCATTCTTATAATTTACATCTTGCTTGGCTGCATAATATCCTTTCGATCCGTTAAATTTCACAACATTCCCTTCATCAGCAGACTTTGTTATTTCTTTGCCATCGGGAGACATTACGCGCACATAAACCGGTTTAACACCTTTCTTCGCAATTTTATTTTCACCCAGCACAAAAGAAACCTTAATACGCTCTACACGGGAAGCTTTTGAAGTTTCAACTTCTTTGGTGCCGCCCGATTTGAATTTAACACCTTTCACAGTTGGGTTTTCAGCTTTAAGGATTGAGCCAATATTTACAGTGCTTTGCAATGCTTCTTTATCTTTTGTAAGTTTAGTTGTAACATTTTTTTCAGCAGTAAGATCTGCCGAAACTTTTTCTTTTTCTGCAACAACAACTTTACTAAATGTATTTAAAGAATCTATTTGAACAACAAAATGTTTCATAATAGAACGCAACGTTTCTGTTTCCTTTCTCAATTTAGAAATGATGTATGCATCACCTTTATGTTTTTCCGCCTGAATAATTAATTCGGCAATCTCCGCTTTCTTAGCATCTAATTCGGCTTGCACAAGTTTATCAGAAGTTTCCAGTTTAGAATATTCATCCTGCAATCTCAACAGATCGCCTTTTACATTATCCCGTTCGATGATTACTTGTTCTTTTTCAACAACCACCGTATTTGCTCTATTTTTCTCTTTCCACCAAAGCCATGCAAAGCTTACGTTTCCAACTAATAAAACGATCAATAGAATTAATAAAATTTTATTGTTTGGTTTATTTTCTTCTTTATTCGGTTCCATATTTAAAGGATTGTTTATTTTCGACATACAAAAGTAATACTTTTTAGCCTTATCACACAAAAACTTATGCTGAACGACTTTATTTCACTGATATTTCCACAAGTATGTGCTTCCTGCGGAAACAGCCTTTATAAGAACGAGCGAACTATTTGTACCCATTGCATCTACCACTTACCAAAAACTAATTTCCATTTACATAACGACAATCCGATAGCAAAAATTTTCTGGGGACGAATAAATATTCATTCGGCAGGGGCATATTATGGATTTAACAAAGGAGGAAAAGTGCAACATCTGATACATCAGCTAAAATACAAAGGACAAAAAGAAGTTGGGTTTGCAATAGGAAAGCTGTATGGATTTGAGTTAAAAAAAAGCACTGATTTCAATACCATAGATACAATCATTCCTGTTCCACTTCACCCTAAAAAGATTAAAAAAAGAGGGTATAACCAAAGTGAATCATTTGCTGAAGGGTTGTCATCAAGTATGCATGTTGCAACCGATTTCAAGACTTTATTCCGCGCACAGGAATCCGAAACACAGACCAAAAAATCGCGCTTTAATCGTTGGCAGAATGTAGAATCTATTTTTCAATTAAAGGAAAATAAAACGCTGGAAGGGAAACACGTATTATTGGTGGATGATGTAATTACAACAGGAGCAACATTGGAAGCATGCGCACAAACATTGCAACAAATCGCTGGAATTAAGATCAGCATTGCTACAATTGCCTATGCAAGTAATTAGTTTTTAAAGGATGGTGCTGGCGGAGTGAAGATATCACTGACAAAAAAATTGATAGATACGTTGCCTCCTAATGAAGAGGTAATCGAATATATTGCAGATCATTTTTCCTATCTTTGCAACCACATTCAGAATAACCAATGGCAGAATCGGTAATCATTTCGGGTATAACAAAAAAAGAAAAGTATGAATCACTGCTTCCGCAGATCAAGGCGCTGATTGAGGGAGAACGTGATTTTATTGCTAACCTATCCAATATTATGTCCGCACTTAAATTCGGGATGAATTTTTTTTGGGTAGGCGTTTATTTCGTGAAGGAAACGGAATTGGTATTAGGACCATTCCAGGGACCAGTCGCTTGTACGCGGATTGCATTAGGAAAGGGCGTTTGCGGAACAGCATGGAAAGAAAAAAGAACGATTGTAGTGGAGGATGTTGATCAGTTTCCCGGTCACATTGCCTGCAGCAGTTTGTCAAAATCGGAGATTGTATTGCCTGCATTTGATAAAAACGGAAATGTGATGTTGGTGCTGGATATAGATAGCGATCAACTTGCAACATTTGATCAAACCGACAGCATTTATTTGGAACAATTAATGAGGTTGATAGAAAAACTATAGAACAAAAGCAGAAAGAGATTGCAAGAGGCGTATAGAAAGACATACCAATTTCGCAGTAAAATGAACAACAACAAGAATCATATCATTCACAAAATCACCCTACTGCTGGGCGGCATACTGCTGCTGTCCTCTTGCGCTCAAATTGTTTCACCGGGTGGCGGGGCCAAAGATATTCTTCCTCCAAAAACATCAAAATACATACCGGATAGCGCACAACTTAATTTTAATTCAAGAATAATTGAAATAACGTTTGATGAATATATTCAATTAAAAGATCTGAATAATCAATTGATCATTTCTCCCATGTTTTCAAAAACACCAGAAATCGCAGTTAAAGGAAAAACGCTGAGCATTGAATTAGATAATAATGAAACGCTTAAACCAAATACCACCTATTGTATTAGTTTTGGGAATTCAGTTCAGGATTTGAATGAAAACAATGGTATCGAAAACTTCAAATACATCTTTTCTACCGGAACATTTATTGATTCGCTTACATTAAAAGGTAAAGTACAAAACGGATTTAGTCAGTATACAGAAAAAGGAATACTAGCAATCCTATACAGCGACTTGAGCGACAGTGTTGTTTACAAAAGCCAACCCGATTATTTTTCAAAAACTGAAAAAGACGGAACCTTTCAAATAAATAATATTAAAGCGGGGAAATATAAACTTGCAGCGTTTAAGGATGGGAACAGTAATTTTAAATACGATGGAGAATCGGAGAGCATCGGCTTCATTGATGCAACCATTGATATTAGCGAGAAGCAGAACATATTAATAGATCTGTTTCAGGAGCCTGCAAAAAAAGTATATTTAAAAAAATACATTCACGACTCGTACGGAAAAGTAACGTTGATATTTAATCAAGGATCAGATAGTATCCGAGTTGAAGCGCTTAATAATGATCAGAAGGGGCTTCAGGAATTTCTTATGTTTTCAAAGAACAACGACACACTTGTATATTGGATGAAAAACTTCCTAAAAGATTCTTTAATTTTACAAGTGAGCAATGGAAATAAGATATTGGATACGGTAGAGTTAAAATTAATTTCGAGAGTTGAAGCTGAAAAGTCTAAAAAAAATCCGCTGAAATTAAATATAGTAAGCAGTCCGAATATTAACCAGCCTTTTGATTTAGGAAGTGAAATTAAAATTCAATTTTCTACACTGATAGGAGAAATACAAATTGAAAAAATTGAATTTAAAGAGGATACACTCTTATTTAAATCAGATAAACGCATTGCGAACAATTATGAATTATTGAATAATTACATCGTGTTGAAAAATTTTATCCTTAAAGAGAATACCAGCTACCACCTATTTATTCCTCCAGGTGCTATCACTGACATATTTGGTTCGACAAATGATTCTATAAAAATAGATTTCAAAACACGTGAGGAAAAATTTTATGGAAGCGTGAAATTAAACTTAGTGGTGCCAGCTCCCAAGGGCGAATATATTATTCAGCTATTGGATGAAGGGAATAATATTGTGAGGGAAAATTTTGTAGCAAGCTCTAGTGAACTAAACTATACTTATTTAGCACCGAGGAAATATAAATTGAAAATCGTAGTTGATGACAACCGTAATCACAGATGGGATACAGGGAATTATCTGAAAAAGAATCAACCCGAAAAAGTCATTTACAATTCTGAGTTAATCAACATCCGTTCAAACTGGGATGCTGAATTGGATTGGAAAATTAGCGAATAGGAAACATTTTCAATAAACTCATTACCATTTTCTTTGTAACAAAGTTGCAACTCAATACGCTGCCTTTGGTCAAACTATAAGCGACATTGGCGTTTGATTATTTCTATTATCTAAGATGTCAGTTCGAGAACAGTTAGAACCACAAACACTCCTCGATATTCTCCCTATGGTCGAAGCCGACTGACATTGGAATATTATATGATTAACGGATTTCAAAATCATCCGCATCCAACATCACCGGAAACAGTTTTCTGAATTCCACCAGCTCTTTATAATTTAAAGTAAGTGTGTGAATCACTTCTATTCCGGATTCTATTTTACTGAGAGGTTCACCTTTAAAATCGAGTACAACAGAATCACCCGAATGGTAAATTTCATTTCCATCATTCCCTACTCTGTTGATTCCAGCAACAAAACATTGGTTCTCGATTGCACGGGCAATCAGAAGCGATTTCCATGGATGAGCGCGTCTTTCGGGCCAATTTGCGACATAAATTAAAACATCGTATACATGCTCTTTCGTGTTTCTTGTCCAAACAGGAAAGCGAAGATCATAACAAATCATCGGACAAATTTTCCAGCCTTTTAGATCCACAATCAATTTTTTTTGTCCGTGCCCGTAATGCTTATTTTCATCACCCATTCTAAAAAGGTGACGTTTGTCATAACTACTATAGGAGCCGTCAGCATTCATCCATACGAGTCGATTAAAATAGTTACCATTTTCTTCACAAATAAAACTTCCTGTAATAACACAATTTTTTTCTTTCGCTTTTTGTGTCATCCAAAAAATTGTACTTCCGCTCATCGTCTCGGCAAATAATTCGGGACGCATGCTAAATCCTGTGGTAAACATCTCCGGAAGGATAATCAAATCAGTAAATTCGGAGATAGAAGCGATTTTTTCAGAAAACATTTCAAGATTTTTCTCTTTATTTTCCCAATGGAGATCCGATTGAATGAGGGTTATTTTTAATTGGTTCATGTTTATTTTTGGGGGGTCGTTATGCTAGGAAACAAACAAACTTGTTTAATTAATGCTGACTGTTTTTATTATCGATGAAGGCTTGCTTCCTGCCTCAGAAAAAGGAGGAAACGACTATTTAACTTATATTCTATTTAATATCTGAGCAGCTTTCTCTAACGTCTCTTCCTTTTTAGCAAAACAAAAACGAAGTACCTGGTTATCTTCCTGCCCGTGATAAAAAACGGAAATTGGAATAGAAGCAATACCGAATTCCTTAGTTAAACGTATGGCATAATCGGTATCCTTTTCCATGCTCATATTTTTATAATTCAGCAATTGAAAATATGTTCCGGCTGAAGGAATCAATTCAAAGCGAGAAGTGTTGATCGCACGGATAAAATAATCACGCTTTTGCTGATAAAAAGCACCCAGTTCCAAGTAATTATTTTTTTGTTTTAAAAAATCTGCCAATGCAAATTGAATTGGCGTATTAGCGGAGAAAACAAGAAACTGGTGTACTTTTCGAAATTCCGTCATTAAGTTTTTTGGGGCTACGCAATAGCCGATTTTCCAACCTGTAGCATGGAATGTTTTTCCGAAAGAAGAGATGATAAAACTGCGTTCGGCCAATATCGGAAAACGAGCAACACTTTGATGTTGACGGTTATCAAAGATGATGTGTTCATACACCTCATCGCTTATAATTACGATATCTGTTCCTTTAATTAACTTCTCCAACATAATCATATCATCACTACTCATAACACTTCCTGTAGGGTTATGGGGCGTGTTTATGATAATCATTTTTGTATGATGATTGATTCGCTTTTTTACTTTTTCCCAATCGATGGAATAGTCAGGAGCCTGAAGTTGCATATAGATGGTTTTTCCTCCATTTAATGCAATAGCCGGTTGGTAACAATCATAAGCAGGTTCAAAAACGATCACTTCATCCCCTTCACGGATGATTGCTGCAATAGCGGTATAGATAGCTTGTGTGGCACCTGAAGTAATCGTGATTTCAGATTCAGGATCATATTTTGCACCATAAAGCACTTCTGTTTTTTCGGAAAGAATTTCACGAAGCCCAATCAAACCGGCCATTGGAGCATATTGATTATTTCCTGATTTCATGTAATTATTTACTAGGGAGATCAGTTCTTCATTACAGGAAAAATCGGGAAATCCCTGAGAAAGATTGATTGCCTTGTGATCCGCTGCCAGTTTGCTCATAACAGTAAAAATAGTTGTACCGATATTCGGAAGTTTACTGTTTATTAGATTGGGATAATTCATATCGTAGGTTTAAAGTTTAAAGTTAGAAAGTTTTATGAATTTACATTGATACGGGCTGCATTTATTTATCTGAAAAATTCAACTAAAAGTACGTTTTCAGAATAGATCTTATAAACAATGAACTTCTTGCTCTTCCCTTGGAGAAGGGGGCTAGGGGGATTGATTTCAATTCTTACTCTTCCCCCTTGGAGAAGGGGGCCAGGGGGATTGACTTCGTTTCTTCTTTTGAGGCTATTACTGGTAATGTAATTCTCGCTCTTCCCCCTTGCAGAAGGGGGCTAGGGGGATTGACTTCAATTCTTACTCTTCCCCCATGGAGAAGGGGGCTAGGGGGATTGATTTCAATTCTTACTCTTCCCCCTTGGAGAAGGGGGCTAGGGGGATTGATTTCAATTCTTACTCTTCCCCCTTGGAGAAGGGGGCCAGGGGGATTGACTTCG
>CANIFU010000022.1 GCA_947466965.1 Bacteroidota bacterium | reverse complement strand
TTATTGAAATTTTACTTTACTAATAAAATTAAAAGCGCCAACATCAATCCCACTAACATCTTCTCCAAGGGGAAATTGTCCTTATTAAAATTTTACTTTACTAATAAAATTAAAAGCGTCAACATCAATCCCACTAACATCTTCTCCAAGGGGGAATTGTCCTTATTAAAATTTTACTTTACTAATAAAATTAAAAGCGTCAACATCAATCCCACTAACATCTTCTCCAAGGGGAAATTGTCCTTATTGAAATTTTACTTTACTATTAAAATTAAAAAAGCCAACATCAATCCCACTAACCTCTTCTCCAAGGGGGAAGTGTCTATTCTTTCATTCAAAACTAACCTACTAAATCTACTTTAGATGATAATCTGCATCAATTAAATTATTCCCTTTTCCATCATATACCGCATAATTAAATCCACTTTGAACACAATAGGAACCATATTCCCCTTTTTTGTTTAAAGCAATAAAACCAACCTGAATATCTTTTAAATTTTTTTTTCTGTTTGCTGTTAATTTCACAACTCTGTTCACCGCTTCTTTACAAGCATCTTCAGGAGATTTTCCCTGACGCATCAATTCCACCACCAAATGACAACCAGCAATGCGTATTACTTCTTCACCATGACCAGTTGCAGTGGCGGCACCAATTTCATTATCCACATACAAACCTGCTCCAATGATAGGAGAATCACCAACTCTACCGTGCATTTTAAAAGCCATTCCACTAGTTGTACAAGCACCCGACAAATTTCCGGAAGCATCTAAAGCAATCATTCCAATCGTATCATGATTTTCGATGTTCACAATGGGTTTGTAATTAGTATTTTGTAACCACTCTTTCCATTCTTTTTCAGAATCTTCAACCAATAAATTTTCTTTTTGGAATCCTTGAGATAAAGCAAATTGCAACGCGCCATCACCAACCAACATTACGTGAGGTGTTTTTTCCATCACAGCTCTTGCAACGGATATTGGATGTTTGATATGCTCTAAACATGCTACGGAGCCAATGTTAGCATTTTCATCCATAATACAAGCATCCAAAGTAACTCTTCCATCTCTATCTGGACGACCACCATACCCAACGCTGCGCTCTGTTGGATCGCCTTCGGGAACTTTTACTCCTGCTTCTACCGCATCTAATGCTTTGCCATTTTTGCTGAGGACTTCCCATGCAGCTTCATTTGCTTTTAACCCAAAATTCCATGTCGACAAAACAATTGGTTTTGAAAGAGTAGTTTCATTCTGTTTCAAATTTAATTCGGCAGCTTCCGATTTATTAATTAGTAAAGCAGCGGATGCAAATGCTGTTGATTTAATAAAATTTCGTCTGGTAGTCATATAGATAAAAAGATTTAGCGACTTCGATTTCTGAAAACAAATAAAAATTAGTTTACTAAAAAGGAAATCCTGTTATACATTTACAAGGTAGTTTTTCTTACTTACTAATATAAGTAAACTACTTCAATGATTTAAAGTGCTTTGCATAATTTACTCCTAACTTATCTAGGGCTGGTGCATGCAATTTTAATCTTATAATAAAATCTTTGTAATTTTTCTTTTCTGTAGGTGTCCATAATACTTCCGACAATGCTGCCATACGAGGCATAGACATGTATTCAACTTGTGCAAAGGATGTAATGTATTCTGTCCAAACATTCGCTTGGGCACCCATAATGAATTCTGATTCTCCAGCATTTAAAAATGTGGGTGTGGGATTATATGCATACACTGAATCCAAGGGATTGAAACCACCAATTGCCAGGGGTTCTTTTGTTTTGTCTTTCGACTGGTAATGATCGAAGTAACAAGGTTTACCGGGACTCATCACCACATTGTGTTTTTGCTTTGCAGCTTCAATTCCCCCTTTAACTCCTCTCCAGCTCATTAAAGCAGCATTGGGTGCCAATCCTCCTTCCAAAATTTCGTCCCAGCCAATTATTTGTTTTCCTCTTGAGTTCACAAATTTTTCAATACGGGTGATAAAATAACTTTGTAGACCTTCTTCTGTTTTTAATTTCTCAACAGAAATTCGTTGTTGACATTTAGGGCATGCTTTCCAACGATCCTTCAGGCACTCGTCACCACCAATATGAATATATTTTCCAGGAAACAATTCCATTACCTCCGTCAAAATATCTTCTAAAAAAGAAAATGTCTCATCCCTTCCGGCACAATATACATCATCTGAAACACCCCATCGAGTGAACGTCTCGAAGGAACCACCTGTACATGAAAATTGAGGATAAGCGGCAAGAGCTGCCAATGAATGTCCGGGCATTTCAATCTCAGGTAATACAGTTATGTATTTACTTTGGGCATAGGCAACAATTTCTTTTATGTCGTTCTGGGTATAAAAACCACCATATGCTATACCATCATATTTATTATCTTTTGAAGGTGTTCCATCTTTATTCCAAACTGCTTTTCCGATGATTGTTTCTTTTCTTGTTCCGCCAATAGATGTTAGTAAAGGATATTTTTTTATTTCAATTCTCCAGCCCTGATCATCTACCAAATGCCAATGAAAAACATTGAATTTATACATGGCTAAATAATCAATGTACTTTTTTACTTCATCCTTGGTAAAAAAGTGCCTACTGCAATCCAAATGCATCCCTCGCCATTTATAACGTGGTGCGTCTTTTATCTGAACACATGGGATTTTTATTTCTGGAGATTTTTCTAATGGAAGAATTTGTTGTAGCGTTTGTATTGCATAAAACAAACCAGCATTGCCTTCTGCTACTATAAAAATCTGATTTTGATTTATATTTAATTCATAATTTTCGAGCCAGCCAGCTTCAAAATCAGGACGTGAAATAAGAATGTAATTACCATCGGAAGGGAGAACAAGGACAGTGGCTAATTCAAACCCGTAGTTTGCTTTAAAATAATTATTGATATAGTCGACTTCCGGTTTAAAGGCATCCGACATTAAAACAATTTTAGTTTGTGAACTTAATATAAAATGATCATTACTCCATTTCACATCTTTTGGAAGAGGGATAAGGGGCAATGATTTCAATGGTGTTTGTTTCTGTGCAACACCAACTATTGAAAATAAAAAACAAGCAACAATAAATAATATTCTTTTCATATCAATATAATAATTAGTAAATAAATACAAAATCAAAGTAGTAATTTGAATTTAAAAAACTAGAGCTATTCACGTTTCTTTTATAATTGCTTATAAGAACACCTACTAAATAAACGTAAACTAAAATACCGATTAAAATCATGAATGAAATAAAGAAAATTAAAAAAAAGATCTAACCAATGTTCCTCTTTATTTTTTGTCACAATTCTATTAATTTTTTAAAAAATTCGAATATTTTTTATATGGCAATTATTAGTTCAATCGAAATCTTATGAAATATTTAACGCTTTTATTATTAATGATGCTGCTCCAAGAATTGCTGCGTTATTTTCATTCAATTGTGAAGGAAGAATTTTAATTTTATTTTTATAAATATTCAACACGTTTCTTTCAAAACTTTCGATTGTAGGTTTAAAAATAAAATCACCAGCCATGGCTAAACCGCCAAACAAAAAAATCGCTTCTGGACTAGTATATGCAACGCTGTTAGCCAATGCTAAACCCAGTATTTCACCGGTTTGATTAAAAGCGGTTATAGCATCCGCATCACCTTGTAATGCTTTGCCATAAATATATTTTGCAGTTCCATTTTGAACTTTTGTGTGTGAATCTCTATGGCGACTCATTAATAAATCAGCATATGTTTGTTTGATGCCTGTTGCAGAGCAGTATGTTTCTAGGCAACCTTTTCTACCGCAACCACACTGTCTTCCATCAGGAAACATAATAACATGTCCGATCTCGCCTGCAAAACTATCATGACCAAGAATGATTTCACCGTTTGATACAATGCCACTGCCAAGACCTGTACCAAGAGTAATGAGAATAAAATCCGTCATTTCTTTTGCTCCGCCAAAAATCATTTCTCCAATTGTTGCTGCATTCGCATCATTTGAAAGAACTGTTTTAACCTTCAAACGATTTGAAAATAATTTCGCTAAGGGTACAATACCTTTCCATTTTAAATTTGGAGCAAATTCGATGGTTCCATTAAAATAATTTCCATTGGGAGCACCAATACCAACACCGGCAAGCACATATTTGGAATCGAAGAGTCGCATAGCAAGATCAATTTGCTCACATACACCATGCACCAAATCTTCAGGCTCAGGGAAATGTGCCGTTGAGATTGTTTCTTTCAATAAAATTTGTCCATCAAGATCGACCAATCCAAAAACAGTATTGGTTCCTCCAATATCAATGGCCGCTACCAGTCTCTGCTTTGTCATAATCGATGCCTTTTTTCTTTAAAATAATTTTCATTTTCCAAGCATACCAAGTTAAAAAAACAAAACAAAAAACAGGTATAATGTAAGAAATATGAATGCTTGTGTAATCAGACAGCAGACCTTGCATTGGAGGAATAAATGCACCACCTAAAATCATCATAATTAAAAAACCAGATGCCTGGCTGGTATATTTTCCTAATCCTGCAATTGCCAAAGAAAAAATACATGGCCACATGATGGAACAAAACAAACCGCCACTTAAAAATGCGTAGATGCCAATTGTTCCATGACTCAACAAACCAACAATCATTGCAAGTGTTCCTAAAATCCCAAACAACATTAAAGTAAATGTCGGTCGATTTTTTCCTAATATAAATCCTCCTAAAAGAATGGCTACACATATTGCATAAAAATAAAAATCACTCATATCCGAACCATTCAAATGATTCATGAAAATCACAAATGCAAATGCAACAAAAGGAATAATCAAAGTTAAAATGGTGTTTACCGATTTCTTTAATTTAAAAGCATCGATAGCACCTGTCCAACGACCTATCATTAAACTTCCCCAATACAATGAAATAAACGGGCTAATTTTAGAATCATCTAAACCACCAAATTCAGGCGTTTTCAAAAGCGTACCCATATTACTTTGAATCGTAACTTCAACTCCCACATAAATAAATATGGCAATCATTCCCAATGTTACTTGAGGATAAGCTTCTAATTCAAAACGATTTCCCTTTTTAATTTTATTGTAAAGAAGTACAAGAACAATCAGCAATAACAATATAAAACCTGCAATAGAAGATAAAAAAATCATTTTACTATGCGATTCCTCTATATTATTTGCAGGAGCATTATGACAACTTCCATAAGCCGAATATGCAAAAACGCCAAACAAGAAAGTCAATATACCCATGATAAAAAACAAAGGCTGTTTCAAAACCTTAACTTCCGATTCATCTTCTTCAATTTCTAATTTCGGGATTTTCGAAAAAATTAAAATAACAATAGCTGCTCCAAAAGCAACTGCTAAAATCATATATAAAATATTAATAGAATCTAAAGATGCAGAATTTTTATCTGTATCAGATGCCACAACTTTTCCGAACAAAGCCAAACTTACTAAAATAGGGCCAATAGCTGTTCCCAAAGAGTTAACACTTCCTGCAAAATTCAAACGATAAGAACCCGTTGCAGGATTTCCTAAATTTAATACCAAAGGATTTGCAGATGTTTGTTGCAAAGAAAAACCAAGAGCAATAATAAAAAAAGCAGCAAGTATAAACATAAAAGATCCCGAACTCACGGCAGGAATCATTATCAATGCACCTACAATGGAAATAAGCAAACCATAAATGATTGTCTTCTTATACCCAATTTTATTGATAATGTCTTTATTAAACTGTAACGAGAATACATACAATAACAACGAGCCGATAAAATAAGCTCCGTAAAAAGCACTATCAATTAATTGTGATTGAAACTGACTTAAATTAAAATGCGTTTTACAAAACGGAATAAAAATTCCGTTTGATGCTGCCAAAAAGCCCCAGAAAAAAAACACAGTTATTAATGCAAGTAATGCGGATGTTTTTGTTGAATTATTTTCCATAATATTCATTTTTATATTTTACCCTAAAATAAGCTTAATCTAATAAATGACAAACAGCAATGATTAATTTTTGTTAGCAATGGATGGTTCATTACTTTCTAAAAGAAATAATAACATTGCTCCGGTAAACATAAATGATAACAAAACTCAAAATCGATTACTCCATTAGAGCTATTAAGAGTTGAGACACCCTTATTATAAAAGGGAATTAGAAAGTTTAGACTGAGGCTAAAATACGGCCGGTAGCACCAACATGAGTTTTTATATACATTTTAGAAATAAGTGAAGCCGTTTTCAAAACCTGTTCATCGTCTAGCAAATGCATTGTTTTTTCAAAATCAGAACTATCTTTTATGGAAAAGGCACCACCTAATTTTATCAACTCTTTTGCTTCTGTAAATTTTTTGTAATTCGGTCCAAAAATAATGGGTAATCCAAATGTTGCCGCTTCCAAAATATTGTGAATTCCTTTTCCGAAGCCTCCTCCTATAAAAGCAACTGTAGCATATTGATAAAGGGAAGAAAGCATTCCTATATTATCTATAATTAAGATTTGCGCATCTGAAACATTCGATTCATTTGCATTTGAATATAGCAACACAGAAGCAGCACTGCCAAATCGGTCAACCATTGAGTCAAGATGCGCTTTATTGACTTCATGAGGTGCAATAATCAACTTCAATGGCGCCAATTTAATACTTGAAACAATTGCTTCATCTTCCATCCAACTACTTCCCACGATCAACATCTTTTTATCAGCAACAAATTGCTTTATCAAGTCATTCTGATTTACATTTGCAGCAACTTCAAACACCCTGTCGAAACGGGTATCTCCCGCCAAGGTAACATTAAAATAGCCAATTGAATTTAACAAACGAACCGATTTTTCATCTTGTAAATAAAAATGAGTGAAGGCACTTAATTGTTTCCGAAACCACGCTCCAGAACTTTTAAAAAAATGATGGTCGTCCCTAAAAATACCGCTCACTAAATAGGTAGGAATATTTTTACGTTTCAACGCTTTGAGAAAATTGAACCAGAATTCATATTTGACAAAAAATACTTTTGAAGGCTTAACTATCTCAATAAATTTTTTTGCATTTGCCGGAGTATCCAAGGGTAAATAAAAAACATGATCAGCTCCCGAATAATTTTTACGAATTTCATATCCAGATGGTGAAAAAAAGGTAAGCAATATTCTAACAGAAGGATCTTTTTTTTTCATCGCTTCCATCAAAGGTCTTCCTTGCTCAAACTCTCCAAGAGAAGCGCAATGAAACCAAATCAGATTTTGTGTTTTCAATTTCTGTATAGCGAATTCTATTTCCTTAAAAATATTTTTTCGCCCTATAATCCACAATCGAGCTTTTGGATTAAAAAATGAAGCAATATGGATTGCCAGATAGTAAGAATAGATTGAAATAGTATAAAAAAATCTCATTAATAGGTATAGAATTCAAGAGGCGCTTTTTTGTAAAGAGGAAGTATCCATGCGATTTTTCCACCATATAAAATATCTACTCGTTTCTGAGTATCTTTTTTCATTAGATCATAATCGTAGCTTCTTCGGCTCTGAGTAAAACCTTGCATACATTCTAAACCAATATAGAAATTTACTAATCTATTATTGCTTAGATATAAATAACCAAGATTCTGACTCAACAAAAAACCATTTGTTAAACGATCATAGCCCTTTTTATATTCTTTTGAAAGTTGTGGAACATTATTTCCAATTGTTTCTATTCTTATTTTATGTTGAATAAATCCAGCTCCTATGGTTAGAATAAATCCACTATTCGGATTTGGTTTTTTAAAGGCAAACATTCTTCCTCCGGTAACCGAAACTGTAAAACCGCGCTCAAACAAACGAACATCCGCATACTCTCCATTTCCATTTATTATCCCGCCATTTGGAGTTGAAATACTATCAAACAGACTTTCCTTTACATCTTTACCGTAAATATAACTTCCATTGATACCAAATGACCAATATTTTTTTGTTTTAAAATCAAGGTTTAAACCAATCGCAGAATTGTCACCAAAGCGTTTCTCCATATCACCTGAACTAAACTGATAACCATAGGACAAGCCTACATAAGGCGTATAAATTGAGGAGTCTTTTATACTTATCTGAGCAGATAAATTAAAACACAAAACACAAATAGAAATAATTAAAAAACAGACTTTCTTCATTTCAATAAAAATGTTTGTAAATGTAAGGTTTTTAAACGAATTCCCGAGTCAAAAATTGCCCTTAGAATTTATATATTTTCATTATATTCGCATTATTATTTAAATCGCTAAAAACGAATGACAAAAACTGCAAAAAAAATTCAGATGGTTGACTTAAAAAGTCAATATGAAAAAATAAAAATAGAAGTGGATGCCGCAATACAGAATGTATTGGATAATACAGCATTTATTAATGGTCCGGAAGTTAAATCTTTTCAGGCAGAACTAGAGCAATACCTTGGAGTTAAACATGTAATTCCATGTGCTAACGGAACAGATGCATTGCAAATAGCGATGATGGCGCTTGACTTAAAACCCGGAGACGAAGTTATTACTGCCGATTTCACATATGTTGCAACAGCTGAAGTGATTGCCCTTCTTGGCTTAAAACCCGTATTGGTAGATGTTGTTCCCAATACATTTGAGATCGATGTTAAAGCAATTGAAAAAGCAATTACCCCAAAAACAAAAGCAATTGTGCCTGTTCATTTATTCGGACAATGTGCTGATATGGAAGCGATCATGGCCTTGGCGAAAAAATATAATCTATATGTTATTGAAGATACCGCTCAGGCGATTGGAGCGAACTTCAAGTATTCTGATGGGAGATCAAAAAAGGCAGGCACTATCGGAACCATTGGTTGTACTTCTTTTTTCCCTTCTAAAAATTTAGGTTGTTATGGTGATGGTGGAGCAATTTTTACAAATGATGACACATTAGCTGCAAAGATTAGAATCATTGCCAACCATGGACAGTCGGTGCAATATGTTCACGATTCAATTGGTGTTAATTCCCGTTTAGATAGTATTCAAGCGGCAGTTCTCCGCATCAAATTACGCGACCTTGATACTTATGCTGCGGCAAGAAATAAAGCGGCTAACTTTTACGATCAAGCGTTTGCAAATCATCCAAAATTAAAAACACCAGCACGTGCAAAATTCTCTGATCATGTGTTTCATCAATATACACTACAATTAATTGGAGTTGACAGAAACGCCTTGCGCGAATTTTTAGCCGGAAAGGAAATCCCTGCAATGATCTATTATCCGATTCCATTACATCTTCAGAAAGCATATTTAGATCCCCGCTACAAAGCAGGTGATTTTCCTATAACAGAAAAATTATGTGATACTGTTGTTTCATTGCCCATGCATACCGAATTAGATGAGGAAACATTGAATTACATTACGGATACGGTATTAGAATTTTTTAATAAATAGTTTTTAGAATACAAAATAAACCTTACAAAAAGTATGAATATAGCAGTAGTAGGCACTGGTTACGTTGGATTAGTTACAGGAACGTGTCTAGCAGAGACAGGGAATCACGTTATCTGTGTTGATATCAATAAAGAGAAAGTGCAAAAAATGCAAGCAGGCGTTGTTCCCATTTATGAGCCTCATCTAGATGTTCTTTTTGAAAGAAACATCAAACAAGGACGATTAACGTTTACTACCAACTTAGCGGAAGCCATTGAAAAGGCTAAAATTATTTTCTTAGCACTGCCAACACCACCAGGCGAAGACGGATCTGCTGATCTCAGTTACATCCTTGGTGTTGCAGATGATCTTGGTAAACTAATTAAAGACTACAAAGTAATCGTTGACAAAAGTACTGTTCCAGTTGGCACAGCAGATAAAGTTCGCGCTGCAGTTGCAAAAAATGCTACTGTTGAATTTGATATCGTTTCAAATCCAGAATTTTTACGTGAAGGTTTTGCTGTGGATGATTTCTTAAAGCCAGATCGCGTAGTAATTGGTGCTAGCTCCGACAAAGCTAAAAAAACAATGGAAGAGCTTTACAAACCATATGTTCGTCAAGGAAATCCGATCATATTTATGGATGAACGTTCTGCAGAATTAACCAAATATGCTGCAAATGCTTTTTTGGCTACAAAAATAACGTTCATGAACGAGATTGCAAATATGTGTGAACTCGTAGGTGCTGATGTGGATGCTGTTCGTATTGGTATTGGCAGCGACGAGAGAATTGGAAAACGTTTCTTGTTTCCTGGTATCGGATATGGTGGCAGCTGCTTCCCTAAAGATGTTCAGGCATTAGCGAAATCTGCGGCTGAAGTAAATTACGATTTTAAAATTTTAGGATCGGTAATGGAAATCAACGAAAAACAAAAAACAATTATCATCCCTAAAATAAAAAATTATTTCAAGGGGGATTTGAAAGGAAAAAAAATTGCGTTATGGGGTCTTGCATTTAAACCTGATACTGATGATATACGTGAAGCACCTGCCTTGTATATAATTGATGAATTGCTGAAAGCCGGAGCAAACATATCAGCATACGATCCTGAAGCTATGAACAATGTAAGAAAAATAGTAGGTGATACAATTACATTTGCAATGGATGAATATGATGCGCTTAGGGATGCCGATGCTCTAGTAATTGCTACAGAATGGAGCTTATTTCGCACTCCAGATTTCGAAAAAGTTTCTTCTCTGTTAAAAAACAAAGTAATTTTTGATGGAAGAAATCTATACGGAATCGACCAAATGAAAGAATTAGGTTTCTATTACACAAGTATCGGAAGAGAAACAGTAAAATAAAAAAGACTGAACCTTTTTGGAGATGAACTGAGGCTTTTGGATAATTTTGATGATGCCTTCAAAGAAAAATTATCAGAAATTAATATGAACGAATTAACTGAAATAAAATAATAACGTGGCAAAAAAACGGATATTAATAACAGGTGCGGCAGGCTTTTTGGGCTCTCACCTTTGCGACCGGTTCATTAAAGAAGGTTATCATGTAATTGGAATGGATAATCTGATCACCGGTGATCTTAAAAATATTGAACATCTTATGAAACTTGAAAATTTTGAGTTTTATCATCATGATGTTTCTAAATTTGTTTTTGTGCCAGGTGAACTGGATTACATTCTTCATTTTGCTTCTCCTGCTTCTCCTATTGATTATCTAAAAATTCCGATACAAACACTAAAAGTAAGTTCATTAGGAACTCACAATTTACTTGGATTAGCGAGAGTTAAAAAAGCTAGAATATTAGTTGCTTCTACATCTGAAGTATATGGCGATCCACTTGTTCACCCTCAAACAGAAGAATATTGGGGAAATGTGAACCCTGTTGGTCCGCGTGGAGTTTATGATGAAGCAAAACGTTTTATGGAGGCTATGACAATGGCTTATCATACGTATCATGGTGTTGAAACAAGGATTATAAGAATATTTAATACTTACGGACCACGTATGCGACTGAATGACGGCCGTGTATTGCCTGCATTTATAGGACAAGCATTAAGAGGTGAAGACCTTACTATGTTCGGTGACGGCTCACAAACACGTTCTTTTTGTTATGTTGATGATCTGGTTGAAGGGATTTTCCGATTATTGATGAGCGATTATTCTCAACCTGTAAATATTGGAAATCCAAGTGAAATTTCTATCAAAGAATTTGGTGAAGAAATCATCAAATTAACGGGTACTTCACAGAAATTAATTTCCAAACCATTGCCTCAAGATGATCCCAAACAACGTAAACCAGACATCACAAAAGCTAGAGAAATTTTAGGTTGGGAACCAAAAGTAGAAAGAGCTGAAGGATTAAGAATAACATACGACTATTTTAAATCGCTTTCAAAAGACGAATTAAATAAAACAGAGCATAGAAGTTTTAATTAATGAACAAAGACTATTACAATCACGAAACCGCCATCATTGACGATGGATGTAAAATTGGGAAAAGCACACATATTTGGCATTTTTCTCATATTATGACTAACTGCACGATCGGTGAAAATTGCAACATCGGACAAAATGTAGTTATATCTCCGAATGTGATTTTAGGGAATAATGTGAAAGTCCAAAACAATGTTTCCATTTATACAGGCGTTACCTGTGATGATGATGTATTTTTGGGACCATCAATGGTTTTCACAAATGTAATCAACCCACGGAGCGCCATCAGCCGTAAAAACGAATACGCAAAAACGCATGTAGGAAAAGGTGCAACCATCGGAGCAAACGCAACCATCGTGTGTGGACACGATATTGGTGCTTATGCATTTATTGGTGCTGGTGCTGTTGTAACAAAAAATGTTTCACCGTTTTCTTTATGGGTTGGTAATCCTGCAAAACAAATGGGCTGGATCAGTGAATACGGGCATCGATTGCAATTTGATAAAGAAGGTATTGCTATTTGCTCAGAAAGTAAAGAGAAGTACTCCTTGGAAAAAGGAAGAGTGAATAAAATTGGATAATGAAAAGGAATGAAAATTAAATTTGCAGTAATCGGGCAAGGACATATTGGGAAACGACACGCTGAAATGATTCGAAGGAATCCTGAAGCAGAATTAATAGCTGTATGTGATTTGCTTCCAATAGAAAAATTAAACCTAAACGATCTGAAAGAGAAATTCTACTCCTCAGTGGAAGAACTTTTATTGGCTCATCCGGAAGTTGAAGTAGTGACTATTTGCACACCCAATGGATTGCATGCCCATCATTCTTTAGCTGCATTGGAAGCAGGAAAACATATTGTTTGCGAAAAACCGATGGCGCTTACTAAAGTGGATTGTGAAACAATTATTTTTAAAGCATTGCAAAATCACAAAACAGTTTTTTGTGTCATGCAAAATCGCTTTTCTCCGCCATCTGTATGGCTAAAAAAAATTGTTGAAGAAAAAATTATGGGTGATATAAATATAGTTCAATTGAACTGCTATTGGAACCGAGATGAACGTTATTATAAAAAGGGAGGATGGAAAGGGACACAGGAGTTAGACGGCGGAACCCTTTTTACTCAATTCTCACACTGGATCGACTTGCTTTATTGGATCTTTGGAGACCTAAAAGATATTCAAGCGAAATTCAATGATTTCAACCATGCCAACTTAACAGAATTTGAAGACAGCGGATTTGTAAATTTCAATTTTGTAAATGGTGGAATGGGAAGTATCAATTATTCGACTGCTGTTTGGAACAGTAATTTAGAAAGTAGTATCACAGTCATTGGCAGCAAAGGCAGTGTGAAAGTTGGTGGTCAATATATGGATCAAATAGAACAATGTAATATTATGAATTACACACTACCAATACTCGATCCAACGAATGAAGTAAATGATTATGGATTGTACAAAGGTTCTGCAAATAATCATCCACAAGTGATCTCAAATGTGATCGATACACTAAAAGGAAGAACGACGAATCTAACTACAAATGCAATGGAAGGTTTGAAAGTAGTTGACATTATTGAACGGATTTATTTATTAAGAAAATCAGATAGAAAATCATAAACTATGATAAATAAAATAAAAAACAAAGAAGCGAAAATTGCTGTAATCGGACTCGGTTATGTTGGCTTACCAATTGCTTTAGCCTTTGCAAAAAAAGTAAAAGTTATTGGTTTTGATATTAATGAAGATCGTGTAAAAATGATGCAAAATAGTATCGATCCTTCTCAGGAATTAGATGCAACAGATTTTGAGGGTTGCGATATTGAATTCACCGCTTCTATCGAAGTGTTGAAATCTGCAAACTTTTTCATTGTTGCTGTTCCTACACCAATTGATGAACACAATCTGCCGGATCTGAAACCATTGCTTGGAGCTTCACGCTCTGTTGGAAAGGCATTAAAAAAAGGAGATTATGTGGTTTATGAATCAACAGTTTATCCTGGTTGTACAGAGGATGATTGCATCCCTGTTTTGGAGGAAGTTTCAGGACTAAAATTCAAATCGGATTTTAAAGTGGGCTATTCTCCCGAACGAATTAATCCGGGCGATAAAGAACATACAATAACTAAAATTCTAAAAGTTGTTTCCGGTTGTGATGAAGAATCATTAGAGGTTGTTGCTGAAACATATAAAATTATTGTTGAACCAGGTGTTCACAAAGCAGCATCTATAAAAGTTGCTGAAGCAGCGAAGATCATTGAAAATACGCAACGCGATGTAAACATCGCTTTGATGAACGAATTATCCATCATTTTCAGCCGTTTAGGAATTAACACTTACGATGTGCTGGAAGCGGCAGGTACAAAATGGAATTTCTTGAAATTTTCTCCAGGTCTTGTTGGTGGACATTGTATTGGAGTTGACCCTTATTATTTAACTTATAAAGCTGAAGCATTAGGATACCATGCCCGTGTTATTAATTCGGGTCGTTATGTAAACGATTCGATGGGATTTTATGTAGCAAAACAAACTGTGAAAAAAATTATCGCTGCAAAAAAGAATCTAACAGAATCTCGCGTTCTAGTTATGGGAGCTACGTTCAAAGAAAATGTGAGTGATGTCCGCAACTCAAAAGTATCGGATGTAATAAAAGAATTTAAATCATTTGGTGTTCAGGTGGATGTTGTTGACCCCTATGCTGATTCAGATGAATTAAAGCATGAATATGGTTTTGAATTAACTAAAACAATTGGCAAAGGTTACGATGCTGTTGTTGTTGCTGTTAATCACAAAGAATATTTAAATCTCGACGAGGCGTTTTTTAAATCAATATTATCGGAGGGTGGAATATTAACTGATATTAAAGGTATTTTAAAAGGGAAAATTAAAAATGTAACTTACTGGAGTTTATAAAAGTTACTTATGCTTAATTAACATAAACGATAAATAAAATGAAAAAAATTCTAATTACCGGTGGCGCCGGATTCATCGGGTCTCATGTTGTACGTCTATTTGTAACGAAATACCCAAACTATCAGATTATAAATGTTGACAAACTTACATATGCAGGTAATCTTGCGAATTTAAAAGACATTGAAAACAAACCGAACTATTCTTTTATTAAAGGTGACATTGTTGATGCAGCTTTTATTTCCGAATTGTTTTCTATTCATACATTTGATAGTGTTATACATCTGGCTGCTGAAAGTCATGTCGACAGAAGCATCAGTAATCCTCTAGAATTTGTAATGACGAATGTGATCGGCACTGTTAACTTATTAAATGCAGCAAAAAATGAATGGAAAGATAATTTTTCAGCTCATCGCTTCTATCATGTTTCTACGGATGAGGTATATGGTACATTAGGTGAAACAGGTTTGTTTACAGAAACAACGGCATATGATCCTCACAGCCCATACTCTGCATCAAAAGCTAGCTCAGATCATTTTGTAAGAGCTTATCATGACACCTATGGTATGGATGCTGTAATATCTAACTGCTCCAATAACTATGGTAGTCATCATTTTCCTGAAAAGTTAATACCACTTTCTATTCTCAATATTAAAAACAACAAATCAATTCCTATTTACGGAAAAGGTGAAAATATTCGTGATTGGTTATATGTTGAAGATCATGCTCGTGCTATCGATGTAATCTTTCACAATGCAAAAACAGGTGCTACATTTAATATCGGAGGACACAACGAATGGACGAATATAGATTTGATTCATCTGTTATGTAAAATAATGGACAAGAAATTAAATCGCGCGGACGGTGAATCCGCTAAACTGATAACCTTTGTTAAAGACCGTGCAGGCCATGATTTAAGATATGCAATCGACTCATCAAAACTTCAAAATGAATTAGGATGGGTGCCTTCTTTACAATTTGAAGAAGGATTAGAAAAAACGGTTGATTGGTATTTATCTAATGAAGATTGGTTGAACAATGTTACTTCTGGAGACTATCAAAAATATTATGAAGTACAATATACAAAACGATAGTTCAATATATGAAAGTTCAATATTTGTTTAGTAAACTTTCAAACCATCAACTTTAAACTAAAATGTACAATACCCCTTTCCATTCATCAGATCTTTCATCTAAAACATTTCTGGTAACAGGTGGTGCTGGTTTTATCGGCTCCAACATTATTGAATATCTGATTAAATACAATGCGAAAAAAGTTGTTGTACTTGATAATCTGATAACAGGTTTGGAAGAAAACATTCATCCTTATCTTTCATTACCAAATTTCCAATTCATTAAAGGGGATATATGCAATTTAGATGATTGCATTAAGGCATGCACAAAAATTGATTACGTTTTTCATCAGGCTGCATTAGGTTCTGTGCCCCGATCGATACTTAATCCGATTGCTACTCATCATGTGAATGCATCAGGATTCATAAATATTTTAATTGCAGCTCGAGATGCTAAAGTAAAACGTGTTGTATATGCAAGTTCTTCTTCTGTTTACGGCGACAGTAAGATCTTACCCAAAGTAGAGAATGAAATTGGCAAACAATTATCACCATACGCAGTTTCTAAAATGACGAATGAGTTATATGGTGAGATTTTTGCAAAAACATATAACATGGAAATAATCGGTTTGCGCTATTTCAACATTTTCGGTCCTCGGCAAAATCCTAATGGCGAATATGCTGCAGCTATCCCTTTATTTATTAATGCTCTCCGAAATAACCTTCCGCCTGTTATAAATGGAGATGGTGAACAAACAAGGGATTTTACTTTCGTAGAAAATGCTGTTCAGGCAAACATAAAAGCAATGTTGGAACAAAATATGAATACAGAAGGTAATGTTTTTAATATTGCCGTTGGAGAAAGGGTTTCATTGAATCAATTGATTCATACTTTAAAAACACTGATAGGTACTACTGTGGAACAAACCTATCGAGCTCAGAGACCGGGTGATGTAAGAGATTCACTCGCTGATATTTCAAAAGCACAAAACACAATGAATTATTTTCCGACTGTAAAAATTGAAGAAGGATTAAAAAAGACGCTTACATGGTTTAGCACAAAATAATTGAGTATTTATTTTTTTCAATTTGTTTTTGACAAGCAACTATTTAATTATTAATGGGAATATTTAACATCTTCAGTAAAAATAAAAAACGGCTTACGACACCTGTCGACTTGTCTGGAATTGTTTGTGATATTCACTCTCACTTCATTCCAGGAATTGATGATGGTGCAAAAACAATGGAGGAAAGCATTCAAATGATTTCTGAATTACACAAATTAGGATATAAAAAAATTATTACGTCTCCACATACCATGAGTGATTATTACCGTAACACTTCCGAAACAATTTTAAGCGGTTCCGAAAAAGTAAAGCAAGCTTTAAAAGAAGAAAATATACCCATTGAATTTGATGCCGTTTCTGAATATTATTTAGATTATGATTTTGAACGAAAACTAGATGAGGAAAAATTATTAACTTTTGGTAACAATCATTTGTTATTTGAAATTTCGTACATGAATCCACCCGACAATCTTTATCATGTTCTATTCAAAATGCAACTTCTAGGATATAAGCCAGTATTAGCACATCCTGAACGATATAATTTTTGGCACAAAGACTTTGAAAAATATGAAGCTTTTATTGACAAAGGTGTATTGCTTCAAATGAACATCAATTCACTAACAGGATATTATTCACTCGCTACAAAAAAAATAGCGGAACAAATGATCGATAAGAATATGATTTCCTTTTTAGGTACAGATTGTCATCATATGGGACATATCAATCTAATAAAGGAAGTAATCTACGAACCTTACTTACTAAAACTCACTGAAAGCGGTATGCTGCAAAACAAAAACCTTTTACACGAATGAAAAATGTAGTTCTCTATTTTATTCTTTTTACTTTTTTTATTTCCTGCTCTTCGGATCCTAAAACAAACAAAAAGGAAACTATAATTCCTAAAACTGAGGAAATGGTTGCTTCTATTAATTTCGAAGTGATTGAAAAAATCCCACACGATATCAACTCATTCACAGAAGGCTTACTCGTTTATAAAGGTGAACTATACGAAAGCACCGGTTCACCCGAAAACCTTCCTCAAACTAAATCTGTATTAGGAATTGTTGATTCCGCTTCGGGGAAAATAAATGTAAAAGCTGACCTTGCTAGAAAATACTTCGGGGAAGGAATTACGATCCTAAATAATAAGATTTATCAACTTACTTATAAGAATCAAATCGGTTTTATTTATGATGCAAAAACTTATAAACAAATCGGACAATTCGGATACAAAAATAAAGAAGGATGGGGACTAACTACAGATGGCACCTCACTGATTATGAGTGATGGCACAAACGTACTCACCTATATTGACCCGGCAACATTAACGCCTACAAAAACAATTAATGTAACGAATGCGGGATATGCTGAAGACTTTTTAAATGAGATGGAATTTATTGATGGATTTATTTATGCTAATATTTGGACAAAAAATTATGTTGTAAAGATCGATACATATAGTGGTAATGTTGTTGGAATCTTAGATTTCTCTTCTCTTACAGATGAAGCAAGAAACAAAAATCCAGAGGCGGATGTTCTGAATGGAATTGCCTATAATCCCACTACAAAAAAACTTTATATTACCGGGAAAATGTTCCCCTATATTTTTGTAATAAAACTAAATTAGTTACAATCTACCCTTTTAATGGTCTTGCATAAGCGATAACATCCTTATCTGTAATTGTTTTATCGCAAAGGATAATTAAACGCTCCACAACGTTTCTGAACTCACGGATATTACCTGTCCAGTTAATTTTTTGCAACTCCTTGATTGCCTCTTTTGAAAATATTTTATTTGGCATTCCATGATCTTCACAAATTATTTTCAAAAAATGATCGGCTAACAATGGAATATCTTCTTTCCGCTCATTCAATGAAGGCACATGAATTAATATAACGCTCAAACGATGGTAAAGATCTTCACGGAAGTTTCCTGCAGCAATCTCTTTTTGTAAATCCTTATTGGTTGCTGCAACTACTCTTACATTCACTTTTATTTCTTTCTCTCCTCCCACTCTTGTTATTTTATTTTCCTGTAAGGCACGTAATACTTTAGCTTGCGCAGAAAGACTCATATCTCCAATCTCATCCATGAATAAAGTTCCACCTTCTGCCTGTTCAAACTTTCCTTTTCTTTGGCTTATTGCGGAAGTAAATGCACCTTTTTCATGACCAAACAATTCACTTTCTATTAATTCACTCGGAATAGCGGCACAATTTACTTCGATCAAAGGTGCATTTGAACGGCTGCTTTTTTCATGCAACCAACGTGCAACCAATTCTTTCCCACTGCCATTGCCACCAGTAATCAAAACTCGAGCATCAGTTGGAGCAACCCGCTCTATCATTTCTTGAATTTGATGGATTGCTTTCGATTCTCCAACCATATCAAACGTTTTGCTCACTTTCTTCTTTAACACTTTTGTTTCTGTTACCAGTGTAGATTTATCCATCGCATTGCGAATGGTAACCAACAAACGATTGAGATCCAATGGCTTTGCAATAAAATCGAATGCTCCTTTTTTAACCGCTTCCACAGCTGTTTCTATATTTCCGTGCCCAGATATCATTACCACAGGAGTGTCGGAGGATAAGTGCATAATTTTATCAAGCACTTCTATGCCATCCATCTTCGGCATTTTAATATCACACAATACAATGTCATACTTTTCTTTTTGGATCATAGCAATCCCTTCCACTCCATCAGAAGCTTCATCTACCAGATACTTTTCGTATTCAAGAATTTCACGTAATGTTTTACGTATACTTTTCTCGTCATCTATAATCAAGAGTTTTGCCATCTTTCAAACAATAATTAAATTTTAATATGAATATTCTATCTCAGATATGAATCTAAAAGCAAATTTATAATTTACCCTTTATAATTTACCTCTTAATACATCATAAATAACGCCCTCTTTCAGAGAGTATGTTGACAATCGCATTTTTTGAATCGCCAATGAACGGATAACAAAATGAACAATAATACTCGAAACAACTATCATATCTACACGCATTGCAACCAAGCCTTTTATCTGCAATCGCGCTGCATTTGTTGACTTTAAAATATCAGAATAGATTGTTTCACAATCCTCTAAATTAAAAGTATATTCTGTTTTTCCTTCTAAAATAGAGGGCGAATAAAAACGATGTGCAATCATTTCAGCCAATGAATCAAATGAACCGGATGAACCAACTAATTCTATAATTGGAAATTTTTTTACCGCTTCGAACAAAGGCTGTAATTCATTTTTTAAATGAACAGTAAAAACAGAAATCTCCGAATCAGTAATCGGATCAGAAGGAGGAAATAATTCTAATAAACGAGCCGCACCCAACAAAAAACTTTGCTTCCAGAATATTTTATTTTTATTTGCAATAATAAACTCTGTGCTTCCACCACCGATATCAATAATCAAAGAAGTATCCTCACTCATCTCAACAGCCGAACGAACACCATAACAGATCAATTCTGCTTCTCGATCTCCAGAGATTACCTTGATATCGATGCCTGTTTCAGCTTTCGCTTTCATAACAAAGTCGGAGCAGTTAGACGCTCCTCGAATAGCAGATGTTGCAAAGGCGTATATTTTATCTGCCTGATATTTTTGTGAAGTAGTATAATGTGATTTTAACGCAGCTATTCCACGTTGAAAAGGAACGTCAGCAATAAATCCTTTATTTATTCCGCCCTCAGCAAGTTTCACCGAAATTTTAGTTTGAAAAACAGTGGAGTATGTATTATCTGTTTTAACTTCTACGATAAGTAAGTTAAACGTATTTGTTCCTAAATCGATAACAGCGATCTTCATAAATTGAGTAACGTTTGATGCTACAAGGTATAAAAATTATGGGAGTATTAAAAGTGTATACTAACCTTTATAAAACAACCATTTACCAAGTTCTTTCCATGTTATCTTTTTCCCATACATCAAAATACCTGTCCGGTATATTTTTCCGGCCAACCAGGTAGTGGAAAGAAAACCGAGAACAAGCAGTCCCATTGACAAGGCAATTTCCCAAGGAGGAACACCAAATGGGAGTCGAACCATCATTACAACAGGAGAAGTTAATGGAATCATTGAAAACCAAAATGCTAATTGCCCTTGAGGATCCTGCATTACTGTTTGTGCAATTCCAAAAGCAAAGATGAGAGGAATTGTAATCGGAAGCATAAACTGATTTGTTTCTGCTTCACTATCTACAGCAGCACCTATCGCAGCAAACAATGCACTATACAATAAATATCCTGCTAAGAAATAAAACAAGAAACATAAAAGAATATCAACCATATCCACTGACTTAAAATCATTCCACAATTGAGCAATTTCGGTCGGTTGGTTATTTTTACCCATTTTTTCAAAATCTAAATTTTCACCAATCTTAATAATTTCTTCTTTCGCCTGAATTTGCTTCATGTCAATATCTTTGAGAATAGTTGCAGCAGCAAATCCGTATAATGTAGCTGACAAAATCACCCATAATAAAAACTGAGTAAGACCGACAAGAGCAACACCAACAATTTTTCCCATCATCAACTGAAAAGGTTTAACCGATGATAAAATCACCTCAACGATCCGGCTCGTTTTTTCTTCCATCACACCCCGCATCACCTGAACACCATACATAAAAATAAAAACATAAATCATAATAGCGGCAACCAATCCGATTCCCATATATAAACCTGTATTTGTTTTTTTATCATTGCCTGCCTCATCCACTTGTGTTGTGATCATTGTAAAAGTGGATTTATCTTTTGCATCCTTAATCAGATTCACATTAACTTTATTCTTCGCGAGCATCACTTCGTATAACATTTTGCTGATGCTATATTGAATATGTTGTTGAGCCGAATTGCTCAATTGTTTTTTGTAAAATAAATTGATCCCATTTTGTCCGCCATTTAAAACATTTTTAGGAATCCAAAGGATCGCATCGTACTCCGTATCAAAAAAACCAGCACGTGCCTGCTCTATTGTAATAGGAGGATAATCAAAGTGAACGATGTCTTTCTCCTGAATTAAACCTGTAAACAAAAAACTATCGTCAATCACCTCCACTTTTTGTTTCTCTGTTTTTTGCATGGATAACCAAATCGGCACAATCATTATCCCTACCATTAAGATAGGACCAAGAATTGTCATCAGAATAAATGATTTTTTCTTTACCCGTGAAAGATATTCACGCTTTATGATGAGCAATATTTTATTCATTTACTATGTTATTCTGTAAAATTACTTTGTGTTCCAATACTATTTTGTTCGCTCACTTTCTTAATAAAAATATCATTCATACTCGGAACAATCTCTTTAAAAGATTGAATTTCTACCGCCGTCAAAACGGATGACAATAATTGATTGGCTGTACTTCCTGGAGTCAATTGAATTTGCGCTTTACACATCTCTCCATCCGCTTTATATTCACCTAACTTTCCAAACGTCCATAATGAATTTGTGAAACCCATCATGTTTCCTGTAAATTCTATTTCAAAAAGATTTGATTTATATTGTTTCCGGATATCTTTCACGGAACCGTCAATAATTTTTTTAGAACGATTGATCAATGCGATATTATCACACAACTCTTCAACAGAACCCATATTATGCGTTGAAAATAATATTGTGGAGCCTTGTGCTTTTAAATTTAATATCTCATTTTTTATAATATTTGCATTTATAGGATCGAATCCACTGAAAGGTTCATCCAGAATCAACAGCTTGGGTTCATGTAATACCGTTACAATAAATTGCACTTTCTGTTGCATTCCTTTTGAAAGTTCTTCTACTTTTTTGTGCCACCATGCATCTATTTCAAACTTTTCAAACCAATATTTTAATTTCTTCTTCGCCTCAAACTTTTTCATACCCTTCAACTGAGCTAAGTATAATGCTTGCTCGCCTACTTCCATTTTTTTGTACAAACCGCGCTCTTCGGGCAAATAACCGATTTGCTCAACATGTTTGGGTGAGAGTTTTTCATTTTCGAAAAATATTTCTCCGCTATCGGGTCCTGTTATTTGATTAATAATTCTAATAAGAGAAGTTTTTCCTGCACCATTTGGTCCAAGCAAACCAAAAATACTTTGCGCAGGAATATCCAGACTAACATCATCTATGGCGGTGTGTGTTGCATACCGTTTCACAATATTTTTTGCCGATAGAATATTCATTTTATTCAAAATACTGTTTCATTCGTTCAAAGAAACCTTTGTCTTTTTTAGTTGGGTTCGGCTTAAAATTAGAAGCATCTTTTAAGTCCTCAAGAATTTTCTTCTCCTCCTTGGAAAGCTGCTGTGGTGTCCAAACATTAATGTTTACTAAAATATCTCCACGACCATATGTATTAATATCAGGCAATCCTTTTCCTTTTAAACGGAGTACTTTTCCGCTTTGCGTTCCCGGTTCCACTTTTATTTTCGCTTTACCATCAATTGTCGGAACTTCTATTTGTGTGCCCAAAGCAGCATCAGAATAACTCACAAAATGATCGTAGAATAAATTCATTCCATCACGCTTCAAATGCTCGTGTTCAATTTCCTCAACAACAACAATCAAATCGCCGGCAACACCTCCACGAGCGCCCATATTTCCTCTTCCGGCAACGGACAACTGCATCCCATCCGCAACACCTGCTGGGATGTTAATATTGATTACTTCTTCATCACGCACAATTCCATCACCGTGACAAGCAGTGCATTTATCCGTAATCGTTTGACCTTCACCTCCACACGTTGGACATGTATTTGTTGTTTGCATTGCACCCAGAATCGTATTTGTAATTCGAGTAACTTGTCCGGAACCTTTACACGTTGAACAACTATTAAAAGCCGATCCGTTTTTTGCGCCGGAACCAGTACAGGTTTTACACGCAACGTACTTTGTTACTTTTATTTTTTTCTCAACACCATTTGCAATTTCCTCCAGATTCATCTTTACCTTCACTCGAAGATTAGAACCTTTGTTTACTCTGCGTCCACCTCTACGGCTTCCTCCACCTCCACCAAAATGTCCACCAAAAACATCTCCAAACTGACTGAAGATATCATCCATATTCATTCCGCCAAATCCCTGACCTCCGCCAAAACCACCATTACTACCACCCATTCCGGCATGGCCATATTGATCGTAACGCTGTTTCTTTTCCGGACTGCTTAATATTTCATATGCTTCTGCTGCTTCCTTAAACTTTTCTTCTGCTGCTTTATCACCGGGATTTTTATCGGGGTGATATTTTATCGCCATCTTGCGATATGCTTTCTTTATTTCTTCTGCACTTGAACCCTTTGATATTTCTAATATATCGTAAAAATCTTTCTTAGCCATTTTATCAATTTGTAAATTTATCAAGCTGAGAATTTGATTTTACTCAGCAAATGTTCAAACTAACTACCTATTACTACTTTTGCAAAACGAATTATTTTACCGTTTAAGTTGTATCCCTTTTCTAACTCTTCTATTACCTTACCTTTGTCATCCTCTGATGGCGCCGGAATATTCGTAATAGCTTCGTGAATATCTGCATTAAAAACCTCTCCAACGGAATTCATTTCAGATAATCCTTTTTGTGTTAAAGTTGTTTTCAATTTATTGAAAATCAAATTCACACCATCATTCACCGCTTTTACATCGGTTGTTTCCGAATTAGACTTTACGGCCCTCTCAAAATCATCCAGTACCGGCAATATGCTTTTAAAAACATCTTCCCCTCCGGATTGAATCATGTCCATTTTTTCTTTTGCTGTTCGCTTTCTGAAATTATCAAACTCTGAATATAAACGCAAATATTTATCATTCAATTCATCTGATTTCAATTTTAATTCCGCTATTTGTTTTTCCTTTTCATCTAAAACATTTACTTCCTCTTGAGGAACTTGCTCTTGGTTTTGATCATTCAAAATATCGCTTTCAGTTGTGCTCATTTTCTTAAATATATTTTTAAATTTTTTCATTCGATTTTTTCCTCACTGAACTTCTCAAATTACTTGCCATCAAAGATAATAAGACATTTTGACATAATTGTCCGGAAATAAAAAGACAGAACCCTTTCGAGTTCTGTCTTCATTTAAAAATAGTACTATTACTTGATCAGTTTCTTTAACTCGTTTTCCAAACCAGGTCCTCTCAAAGCATCACCCTTGGCTACAATAACACCATTTTCGTCAATTAAATAACCTGCAGGAATGGAATTAACACCATAAATTGCGGCAGCTTTTGATTGCCAACCACCTAAATCGCTCACGTGGTTTGTCCAAACCAAACCATCTTTTGCAATTGCATTGATCCAGGCAGTTTTGTTATTATCTAAAGAAACACTAAAAACGGTGAATCCTTTAACTTTTTTACCGAACTTTTGATCTTTATAAGTATTGTAAACATTAACAACATTGGGGTTTTCATGTCGACAAGGACCACACCAGGAAGCCCAGAAATCGATTAAGACAATTTTCCCTTTCAGTGAAGAAAGCGCAAGATTTTTATCCTCAGGAGTTTTAAAATTAAGCTCGGGGGCTTTGTTTCCAATGCTTGTTCCCTCTACCACTGATTTTTCATCTTGGGAAGGAATTGAATCATTTTTAATAAATCCGAATGCTAAAACCGATACGGCTGCAAGGGCAAGAATAATATTTACTTTTTTCATAGTTACAAAATTACATTTTTTTTTACTTCCTTACAATTTGTGCGCCAAGTTTTTGTAAACGTATATCAATGTTCTGATAACCTCTGTCGATCTGTTCAATGTTATGGATCGTACTCTTCCCACTTGCTGAAAGTGCTGCAATTAAAAGTGACACACCGGCACGAATATCAGGAGATGTCATAGAAATACCTTTCAGCTGATGCTCGCGATTTAATCCGATAACTGTTGCACGATGGGGATCACAAAGAATAATTTGCGCTCCCATATCTATTAGTTTATCCACAAAAAACAATCTGCTTTCAAACATTTTTTGGTGGATAAGTGCTGTTCCTTTGGCTTGTGTTGCAACAACGAGTATGATGCTCAAAAGATCGGGAGTAAAACCCGGCCAAATCGCATCAGAAATTGTAAGAATCGATCCGTCAATAAATGTATCAATTTCATAATGATCCTGTGAAGGAATAAAGATATCATCACCTCTGCGCTCCAATTTTATTCCCAAGCGCTGAAATACACTCGGAATAATTCCCAATTCGTCAAATTGAACATCCTTGATTGTAATTTCGGATTGAGTCATTGCAGCTAATCCGATAAAACTACCTACTTCAATCATATCGGGTAACATTCGGTGCGTTGTGCCTGTCAGATTTTCAACGCCATCAATCATCAAGAGGTTGGAACCAATTCCGCTAATTTTTGCACCCATCCTATTCAACATTTTACACAATTGCTGAATATACGGTTCACAGGCTGCATTATAAATAGTTGTTGTTCCTTTTGCCAAAACAGCAGCCATCAATATATTTGCTGTACCAGTAACGGATGCTTCATCTAAAAGCATATAGCACCCCTTTAAATTTGTTGCTTCTACCTTATAAAACTCATTTGTTTCATCATATATGAACTTTGCTCCTAAATTCTGAAAACCAATAAAGTGGGTATCCAATCTCCTTCGGCCGATCTTATCTCCACCCGGTTTTGGAATATATCCTTTTCCAAAGCGGGAAAGAAGCGGACCAACTATCATAATAGAACCACGCAAACTACCACCTTTTCTTTTAAACTCTTCCGAATTCAGGTAATCTACATCCACATTATCGGCTTGAAAAGTATATTCCTCATGACCGGTCTTTTCGATTTTAACACCCAGATCTCTCAATAAATCAATCAGCTTATTTACATCCACAATATCCGGAATATTTTGTATTACCACCTTTTCAGGAGTTAACAAAACGGCACAAAGTATCTGTAATGCTTCATTTTTAGCGCCTTGTGGAATAATCTCGCCTTTTAGTTTTTTTCCACCAATAATTTCGAATACACTCATTTTTTTAGTTTAAAGTTTGAAAGATTAAAGACATAGCGCCCTTTAATTCCTTAAATACGAAGTAAGTATTAAAAGAGGGAAATTAAATTACGGAAACTGGGTTTTTACGAACTACGGATTGTTAATAGCCCTAAAAAAGAAAGCACCTTTCTTTATCAGAAAAGTGCTGGAAATTTAAGCGTCAGTTATTTTAAAAAGCTTTAAAATGGCTTTCTTTTAAAATTCTGATTATTACTTTTGTGATGGCGATGTGCTCCACCGTTGTTTTGTTTTCCACTCTGATTATTGTTCTGCTTCTTTTTACCATCTCTACTTTGATTTGCTGGCGGGCGCGGAACAAATGTTTGTGTACTTCTTAGCAAGGAAGGGTCGGTCAATTTCAATTGCCCTTTTGACAATTCGTCCAATTGCTTTAAGATCACCTCATCATTTACTGAATCGCGGTTCCAGGTTAAATAAGAACGTTTCATAAGGTTAGCGATCTGCTCAACCAAGGCATCTTTTTCTGGTCCATTGGGATATTCTTTTCCTTTGGCAATGATGCGCTCTACTGTTTTACCATAATGTTTATAACGGATATCATTACTCGGATATAATACGCGGTCGGGTTTGGTTTGAAATGTTTCGGCCGTAGGTAAAGGATAAGGAGAATCTACATCCAATTTGAAATCAGAAATAATAAAGATATGATCCCATAATTTATGTTTAAAATCTGTAACATCTCGCAAATGCGGGTTAAGTTGGCCCATCACGTCAATGATAGCGCGTGCAACTCTGTTGCGTTCTTCACGATCTTTAACAGTCATCGCGAAGTCAATCATTTTTTGAATGTTTCTGCCATACTCGGGAATGATCATTTTTGGCAGACTAGTATTATATTCCATCTAATCTATATTTTTTTTTGGTAGTATCTTTTCTTTTAGAGATTGTAAAAGTAGTGATTTTATTTGGAAACCGACAAAATCTGCTCATTTTAGACAGATTTACCCTAATTTTTCCGAATGCATTTTATCAACAACTGCTCATAAAAAATCATTTTTTTATACCGCAGATATTGTTAAATTTGCGAATCATTATAAAAAAGTAAAACAAACATCCTTCGACTACTTTCGGGAGAAAACAATTGAATAAATTTTTTAAATTATGAAAATACTAGTCTGTATAAGTAATGTGCCTGACACAACAACTAAAATTGCATTTTCAGCGGACAATGCAAACTTCAATACTGCCGGTGTTCAGTTTGTGATCAATCCTTATGACGAATGGTATGCTCTCGTTCGAGCGCTTGAGTTAAAAGAAGCACAAGGCGGAAACGTAACCATAATTCATGTTGGTGCAGCTGACAGTGAAGCAACCATTCGCAAAGGACTTGCTATAGGAGCAGATGATGCTGTTCGAATTGATGCGGAACCAAATGATGCGTATGCTGTGGCAGAACAAATTGCAGCGTATGCAAAAGACAAAGACTTTGATTTGATTATGGCAGGTAAAGAAACAATCAGCTATAATGGTTCGATGGTAGGTGCAATGCTTGCCGAACTAATGAATTTACCATACGTGTCTTTAGCTACTAAATTGGAAGTTACGAGTGGTGTTGCCACCATAGAACATGATATTGATGGAGGCACTGAAGTTGTTGAATGCACTCTACCTTTAGTATTGTCTGCAAACAAAGGGATGGCTGAGCAACGCATACCTAATATGAAAGGAATTATGAGTGCACGTACAAAACCATTGACGGTGATTCCTGCAACAAGTGCTGATAAATTAACAAGTATTTCCTCCTATACACTATCAGTAGGAAGAATTGATTGCAAATATATTGACGCTTCAAATCCTGAATCATTAATCGAATTATTGCATACTCAAGCAAAAGTCATTTAATTTAATTTCATTTCATTTTTTTATCCCTTTACAAAAGATAACACGAAAAGAATAAAAAATATTAACAAGCAATTGCCGAATCTGGACTTAGAAAAACTGAAGAAAAGGAAGGCATGACATTAAAAAAAAACATTATGTCTATATTAATTTACACAGAAATAGCAAAAGGTAAAGTAAAAAAATCTTCTTTGGAAGCAGTGAATTACGGAAGTCGAATTGCAAAACAATTAAACTCAACGGTTACGGCAGTCGTAATCGGAGATGCCGATTTGGCCGATTTGGGAAAAGCTGGAGCAACAAAGGTATTGAAATTAAAAAATGATAAACTGGCTGGTTTAAATGGACAATATATAACTGCTGCAATTGAACAAGTTGCTACTTTAGAAAATGCAAGCATCATTGTTTTTGCTCACGACTTTACCGGCAAAGAAGTAGCACCTCGTTTGGCAGCAAAAATAAAAGCGGGTATTGTTGCCGGAGCAGTTGATAATCCAACTATTTCCGGCGACACTTTCTCTGTAAATAAAAATGTATTCTCAGGAAAAGCAATTGCAACCTATACCATAGCTTCAGCTAAAAAAGTAATTTCTATTTTACCAAATTCATTTCCTATTGAATTAACAGGAGGTGCAGTTGAAGCAATTGAATTTGCAATAAATTTAGATGCGATAAATTCTCCGATAATCGTAAAAGAAGTAAAAAAAGTAAGTGGCGAATTAAACCTGCCGGATGCTGAATTAGTTGTATCTGCAGGTCGCGGCATGAAAGGCCCTGAAAACTGGGGAATGATTGAAGAATTAGCAAAAGAATTGGGCGCAGCAACAGCATGTTCTCGTCCGGTTGCGGATATGCACTGGCGCCCACACCACGAACATGTTGGTCAAACAGGTGTTGCTATTCGTCCGAATTTATACATTGCTATTGGAATTTCTGGGGCTATTCAACATTTGGCTGGAGTAAATGGCAGCAAAACCATTGTGGTAATAAATTCCGATAAAGATTCACCATTTTTTAAATCGGCCGATTACGGTATTGTAGGAGATGCTTTTGAAGTTGTTCCTAAATTGATCGCAGCGGTTAAACATTTTAAGGCAAATAAAAATTAATTTACCGCTTGCCGTTATTGATTAACGGATAATTCATAACTTATTAATACACCCTATTTACATCTCAATGTAGAGATAAAAAATACTGTTAGTGAAAAAAGTCAAATTAGAAATAGTAGGTTTGTCATACAGCCAAACACAAACGGGTGCCTATGCTTTGGTGTTGGGTGAAAAAAAAGGTAAACGCAGATTACCTATCATCATTGGAGGTTTTGAGGCACAAGCCATTGCTATTGAGTTAGAAAAAATGACTCCTAGCCGACCGCTAACGCATGATTTATTTAAAAGTTTTGCTGAAGGATTTAACATTAATGTAAGCGAAGTTCTTGTATACAATCTTGTTGACGGCATCTTTTTCGCAAAAATAATTACCAGCGATGGAAGCAAAGAAGTTGAAATAGATGCACGCACATCTGATGCTATTGCATTGGCTGTTCGATTTAATTGCCCAATCAATACTTACGAATTTATTTTATCTCAAGCTGGTATTCTCCTGGATGATGATGCAATAGCAGGAACAGAAAGCACACTTGAAAAACAGGAATTACATGAAATTGAAGAATCAGACTATTTAAAAAAATCGACTGAAGAATTAAAACAAATGCTTGATACAGCATTGACTGAAGAAGATTACGAGAAAGCATCTCATATTCGTGATGAATTAAATAATCGTAAAAAATCATAAGCTAAATTCATAAAAACAATTTTAAATTTTAAAAATAACACTCCATGAATATAAAGAATCGTCTTGTAGTAATGAGTTTTCTTCAATTTTTTGTTTGGGGAGCTTGGTTAATTACCGTTGGCGATTATTGTTTTGTAACCAAACATTGGACTTTTGAAGAATTCGGCATCATCTTTTCAACCTTAGGTGCATCTTCTATTTTTATGCCTGCTATAACAGGAATCATTGCCGATAAATGGATAAATGCAGAGAAATTATATGGAGTTTTACATATTTTAGGAGGAATAATTCTTTGTTTCGTTCCTCAAATTGACAATCCTACTTCTTTTTGTTGGGTAATATTTGCAGCAATGATTTGTTACATGCCAACCATTTCTTTATCCAATTCAATCGCCTATACTATATTAAAAAACAACAACTATGATGTAGTAAAAGTGTTTCCACCTATTCGTGTTTGGGGAACTATTGGATTTATTGCTGCCATGTGGATTACAAACCTATCAGGTAGCAAAGCATCCGCTGGAATGTTTTATATTTCTTCTGCTGCAGCTATTTTTTTAGGAATTTACTCATTTTTATTACCTAAATGCCCGCCTCAAAAACTCATTTCTAAAGACGCAACTTTAGTTCAAAAATTAGGATTGGATGCGTTCAAACTTTTTGGTACTTATAAAATTGCGTTATTCTTTGTATTTTCAATGCTATTGGGAGCTGCGTTGCAATTGACAAATATGTATGGCAATTCTTTTCTCTCCGATTTCGAAAAAATACCACAATATGCCGATTCATTTGTAGTAAAATATTCAACAATTATCATGTCTATTTCACAAATTTCTGAAACCCTATTTATCTTGGCTATTCCGTTTTTCTTAAAACGATTTGGGATAAAACAAGTAATGCTCATCTCCATGTTTGCTTGGGTTCTTCGTTTTGTTTTTTTTGCATTTGGCGATCCTTCAGGTGGATTATGGATGATCATCATGTCCTGTATTGTTTATGGAATGGCATTCGATTTCTTTAATATTTCCGGTTCTTTGTTTATAGAAACCACCACTGATGCCAGTATGCGTTCCAGCGCTCAAGGCTTATTTATGATGATGAGTAATGGTTTCGGAGCTTTTTTTGGAAGTTACGGAAGCGGATGGGTAATTGATAAATATTTCGTTGCTGGTGGCGTAAAAGACTGGCATAATATCTGGCTTTCCTTTGCCATTTATGCTTTGATTATTGCCATTGCATTTGCGTTTCTCTTCAAGCACAAGCACAATCCCAAAGAAGTTGAAAACATTAGTCACTAGCCCTCTTTCCTTTTTCGTTAATACTTTGTGAATATTAACATTTCTGCTCCTTCATAATGAGGCAAAAATCGAAGTACTTTTATATTCGTAAAAATTCGTTATCCATACCATGAAACAATACCACGATTTAATGCGCCATGTTTTAGAAAAAGGTGCTACAAAAACAGACCGAACAGGAACAGGAACCATTAGCGTTTTCGGATATCAGATGCGTTTCGATCTACAGGAAGGTTTTCCGATGATGACCACAAAAAAAGTGCATATGAAATCTATCTTGCACGAATTGCTTTGGTTCTTAAAAGGTGATACCAATATCAAATATTTAAAAGATAATGGTGTTAGTATATGGGATGAATGGGCTGATGAGAATGGCAATTTAGGCCCTGTTTATGGCTCACAATGGCGCAGCTGGCCTAGCGCAGACGGAAGACACATTGATCAGATTACACAAGTGATCAATCAAATAAAAAACAATCCCGACAGCAGACGAATGATAGTGAGTGCTTGGAATGTTGGTGAAATAGACAAAATGAAATTACCTCCCTGCCATGCATTTTTTCAATTTTATGTAGCTGATGGAAAATTAAGTTGCCAATTGTATCAACGGAGTGCCGATATCTTTTTAGGCGTTCCTTTTAATATAGCTTCATATGCTATTTTAACAATGATGGTTGCTCAGGTTTGTGAGCTGCAAGCAGGTGAATTTATTCACACATTGGGAGATGCCCATTTATACTCCAATCATATTGAACAAGCAAATTTGCAATTATCACGCGACTTGCGTAAACTTCCGACATTAAAAATAAATCCGGAGATAAAAGATATTTTCGGATTTACATTTGAAGATTTTGCTCTTGAAGGATACGATCCGCATCCACACATTAAAGCTGCGGTTGCGATATAGTTTAAACTCAATTAATAGAACAACCCTTTAAACGGATAGCTATTAAAATAAATGCCTGATCACAATAATTGACAGTCGTTTTAAGTTATAAAGAAATAATTATAGTTTGTTTACAAACATATTCATCTTCAACTTTCCATAATAAAAGAAAGATATGATCTCCATAATTGTTGCAACAGCAGAAAACAATGTCATAGGGAAAGACAATACTTTGATTTGGCATTTACCTGCCGATATGAAATTCTTTAAAGAAAAAACTACGGGGCACATCATCATTACTGGAAGAAAAAACTATGAATCGATTCCTGAAAAGTTTCGGCCACTTCCGAATAGAACAAATATTGTTGTAAGCAGACAAACAAATTATACAGCTCCCGGAGCGATTGTTGTGAGCTCCATTGAAGACGCTTTGAAGAAAGCAAGTGCAACAGGGGATGATGAAATTTTTATAATTGGAGGTGCTGAAATTTATAAGCAGAGTTTACATTTAGCAGACAGAGTTTATCTGACAAAAATTTATTCCACGTTTGAAGGTGATGCTTTTTTTCCTGAATTGACTACTGAAATTTGGAAAGAAACTCACCGATCAAAAGGCATTACAGACGAAATGAACAAATACGAATACGATTTTCTTATTTTCGATAAAATTGCTTAATTTTGAAATTAATAAAACAAAAAACGTTAACTATGAAAAAAACAACCCTTCAAATTTTCGCAGCAGCAACATTTATTGCGCTGACATCTATCCTTTATACAGGATGTAAAAAGGAAGAAGATCCCAAACCAAAAAACGCATCTTCAGCTACTGATAATGCAAATGCAGAAAGTGCTTTCGCAGGAATTTGGAAACAAATAAGTACGGTAACAGATAGTTCAAATGCCTTGCGATCTCCTGCAGGTTGCGCAACTGCTTCTATCGCTCCTTTTGATTTAGTTAATTGGCCAAAAACGGTGGTGATTGATTTTGGTACAACCAATTGTTTAGGTTCTGATTTTAACTACAGAAGAGGTACCATTACTGCTGTTTTCTCTGGCCCCTATCTTGATTCTGGTACTGTTATTACAGTTACACTTACCAATTATTATCACAACGATTATCACATACAAGGCACTCAAGTGATTAAAAACAAAGGAAACAATGCTGCCGGTCACTTAGTTTATAATGTAACTGTAAGTGGCGCAATCATTACGCATCCTACAAACGGACAATCAAGCACTTGGAATACCAATCAGGATCGTGAATTTTTTGCAGGTTACCTTACGAACTTCAATATTTTTGATGACGTTTATTTGATAAGAGGTTCTGCAAATGGCGTTTCAATGTCAGGCGAATCTTACACAATTGTGACAAACACTGATTTGCGTGTAAACATTGGCTGTCATTGGATCGTGAGTGGAAATTTTACATTAACACTTGGAAGTTATCCTACTTACCCAATCGTTTTTGATTATGGTGCTGGTGCTTGTGATGGAGACGCTACGGCTACTTTAGACGGCACAACGTATAATATTTCAATGTATTAAAAACCAGAATACTTTTCTAAATGAAAACGATTTCTGCCATTTCGGTTGAACCGAAAATCTTTTAGAACCTGAATGACATTTTAAATTATTCAACAATGAAAACCATCAATCGAATTGTAATTATTGCTTTGTCCGTTTTTATTTCTGCTACTTTTAATTCCTGTAAAAAAAACGACAGAGATCAAGACACAGAAACAACATCTTCTCGTGACAATGCAATTGCAGAAAGTACATTTGCAGGGGTTTTAAAATCAATAGGCGAATTCACCGATTCAACATCTCTATTAAGAGTTGCAGGTTGTGCAACATTTACAGTTGATTCTATTGGTACAGCATCATGGCCAAAAACATTGACCATTGATTTTGGTCCAACAAATTGTTATGGAGCAGATGGGAATGCTAGAAGAGGAAAAATCATTGCTTCCTTTAGTGGTCGCTACCGTGATTCATTAACTGTAATAAGTATTTCATTGCTTGGCTATCATCACAACAATAACTTAGTTCAGGTAGGAACACATACTATAACAAACAATGGTCACAATGCGAGTGGAAATTTAAGTTACAGCATTAATGTTCAAAATGCAAGTATCACCACTTCTAACGGAACAATCACCTGGAATTCAACACGAACTCGTGAATGGATTGCTGGAGAAAGCACCATCACAAATCCATTAGATGATGTGTATTCAATTGTTGGTTCGGCCAGCGGAACAGGAATTAATGGGAATGGATTTAATGTTACCATTTACAACCCACTGATAATAGCAGTTAATTGTCCGTTTATACAAAAAGGAGCATTGGTATTATCACCCATTAATTTGGCTTCACGTTATGTGGATTTTGGGAATGGGGATTGCGACAATGCCGCAACAGTCACCATAAATGGTGTTGTTTATAATATAGCACTTTAACACTATTTTTATAAAACAAAGAGCCTCCTGCAACTTTGCAGGAGGCTCTTTGTTTTTATGACTTTTATTTTAAATTAAAAAACTAAGCAACCTTTAATTTATTCAACGTCGATTTCTTTAATTTATCTTTAGCGTAACGAAGTGTAACATTCACTTCTTTAATTGAAGTATCAGATGGAGTATCAAACATCATATCCATCAAGATTGCTTCACAAATAGAACGTAATCCACGTGCGCCCAATTTAAATTCCATTGCTTTCTCAACAATAAAATCAAGAACTCCTTTTTCAAATTTAATTTTAACACCATCCATCTCAAAAAGGTGTGTGTATTGTTTAATCAAGGCGTTCTTTGGCTCACTGAGGATACGTAACAAAGTATCCGCATCCAATGGATTCAGATACGTTAAAACTGGTAATCGTCCGATCAACTCGGGGATCAAACCGAAACTTTTTAAATCCTGTGGTGATACATATTGCAACAAATTATCTTTATCAACATCCGTGGTTTCGTTATTTACAGAATATCCGATTGCTTGCGTACTCAATCGGTTTCCGATATTCCGGGTAATCCCGTCAAATGCGCCTCCGCAAATAAATAAAATATTCTTAGTATTTACCTGAATCATTTTTTGTTCGGGATGCTTTCTTCCACCTTGCGGAGGAACACCAACAGTAGAACCTTCCAATAATTTCAGTAATCCTTGCTGCACACCTTCACCTGAAACGTCACGCGTAATGGAAGGGTTATCACTTTTACGGGCAATTTTATCAATCTCATCAATAAATACGATCCCTCTTTCTGCAGCTGCCACATCAAAATCTGCAGCTTGCAATAAACGGGATAAAATACTTTCCACATCTTCACCAACGTAACCCGCTTCCGTTAAAACGGTAGCATCAGCAATACAGAAAGGAACATTCAATACTTTTGCAATGGTGCGGGCTAGCAAGGTTTTTCCTGTACCTGTTTCACCAATCATAATCACATTCGACTTATCCACCTCTATTTCATCCTTGGACGTTGTCTTAGACTGATTTAATATTAACCGCTTGTAATGGTTATAAACAGCAACAGAAAGAACTTTTTTTGCCTCATTCTGTCCGATAACATACTCATCGAGGTGATTTTTTATCTCAATAGGTTTTAACAATTGAACGGCATTAAAATTAGACGAGTTTTTAGCACCAACTTCATCCTTCACAATTGTTTGCGCTTGAGTAACACAGTGATTACAGATGTGTCCGGTAATTCCGGCTATTAACACATCTGTATCTTTTTTTGTGCGACCACAAAACGAACATTTAATATCTTTTTCTTCTTTTGCCATTTTTTTAAAATTTATGCAGTATTTTCAGGGAAATACTTTATTAATAAAAATGTGATGCAGAACATACTAAAAAGCAGATGCCGTGCGGAGCACGGCATAACTACTTTAAATATATTTTCTCTCCGAAACTTATTTTGATTTCGTTAAAACTTCATCAACCATACCGTATGCTTTTGCTTCTTCAGCAGTCATCCAGTAGTCACGGTCACTATCCGCCCAAACTTTTTCATACGTTTGTCCGCTATGATTTGCAATAATGTCATATAATTCTTTTTTCAATTTTTGAATTTCACGAGCAGTGATTTCAATATCAGAAGCTTGTCCTTCTGCCCCTCCCAATGGCTGGTGAATCATTACACGCGCATGTTTTAAAGCAGCGCGTTTCCCTTTTGCACCCGCACACATTAATACTGCACCCATTGAAGCAGCCATCCCAGTACAAATAGTAGCAACGTCGGGAGTGATATACTGCATGGTATCATAAATACCTAAACCCGCGTATACAGAGCCACCCGGACTGTTTAAATAAATCTGGATATCTTTTTTTGCATCAACAGATTGAAGAAACAAAAGCTGCGCCTGAATAATGTTAGCAACCTGATCATCAATACCGGTACCTAAAAAAATCACGCGATCCATCATTAATCGAGAAAAAACATCCATTTGAGTAACGTTTAACTGACGTTCTTCAATAATATAAGGCGTAACATTAGAAATGTTATGTTTTGTGTAGGAATCAAACGTATTACCATTGATGCCTTTGTGCTTTACAGCATATTTTCTGAATTCGTTGTTATTAAACATATGTTATAGTTTAGAGTTTAAAAATGAATGTTTATTGTTTAAAAATACAAACAAATAACAGACCTAAAAAATTTTATTTACGATTGGGCAGTTTAAGCCTTTTTAAAAAAATCATCATACGCAACTTCCTTGTTTTCCAGAGTAAATTTAGTTTTAAACAGTGTCATAACTTTTTGTCCATACAATTTTTCATACAGCTTCTTTGCTTCTTCCTGATTGGAAAGTACACGCTGAGCGGTTTGATTTAATTCTTCATCACCCATATTCCCTTGTCCCATTTGAGCAAACTGCTGAAGGATTAATTCTTTTGTGTGTTCAACAACTTCTTCGTTCGATACTTGAATTTCGTTATCCTTAATAATCTTATTCTCGATCAATTGCCATTTCAAACCTTTTGAATAATTATCAAATTCAGCCTCAACCTGTTCAAAAGTTACAGGCTTTTCATTTGCCGCAACGATCCATCTTTTCAAAAATGCAGTTGGTAGGTCGAAATTAATCTTATTCATTAAGTGCTCCACTACGTCATTATAGAATTTACGATCACTGTCATTCACAAACATATTCCCCAATTCATCCTTGATCTTGGCTTTAAATTCTTCTTCGCTAGTAACGTTGCCTTCACCATAAATTTTATTAAAGAACTCCTGATTAATTTCAGCTGCTGCTAATCTACTGATCCCTTTTACAGTGAATTGTAATTTAGAATTCAACGTTTCTGCCTGAGCTTTATCAATACCCAATAAAGCGGCAAGGTCATCCGGATTTTCAGCTAATTTCTGAGCCTCCACTACTACTTTATCATCGTTTTTCAAGCCGATCAAGGCTTTTTTTGTTGTTTCATCCTTTACTCTATCTAAAAACAAAGAACCTGTTTTGAAAACCCCTCCGGCTAAAATTTCACCGTTTGTTTCCAATTCTACAAAATCACCATTCAACAAATCTGTTTCTTCAGAAACCTCTACATTTTCAACTTTACCGTAACGCTTTGCAATATCCGTCATGTACTTGTTCACCAATTCATCATCTACTTTTACAGTTTGAAAAGAGAATTTATCTTTGGCAGAAAGTTCCACATTAAATTTAGGAGCCAAACCCATTTCATAAAGGAATTCGAATTCCTGCTGGTTATCCCAATCAATCATGCTATCGGCTTTAGGCAATGGATTACCAAGCACTTCAATTTTATTTTCGTTTAAATATTTATATAATGAATCATTCAACAATTTATTTATCTCCTCTACCATTACAGATTTACCATACATTTTCTTGATCATGCCTGCAGGTACTTTTCCAGGACGAAATCCAGGAATAGATGCCTTTTTCTGATAATCTTTTAAAGCTGTTTCAACTTTAGGTAAATAATCAGTAGCAATCACTTTCACTTTTAATACTGCGTTTAATTCATCAATGTTTTCTTGAATAATGTTCATTGTAATTTTATATTTAATGAATAATTAATTATGCTATTTTTTTAAGGGACACAAAAATAAGAATTTTATAGGATTTCAGGTATTTTTGGCACAAAAAAAGTCCCGTTTTTATTAAAAAACGGGACTTTTTAGGTAAATTATAGATGATTATAATTATGCTAATCTTACGTTTACAGCATTTAAACCTTTTTTGCCTTCTTGAACTTCAAAAAGAACTTCGTCATTCTGACGGATTTCTTCTTTCAATCCTGACACGTGAACAAAAAATTCTTCACCTGAGTCATTTGCTTTAATAAAACCAAATCCTTTTGTTTCATTAAAAAACTTTACAATTCCATTTTTCATTTTTGATAATAATATTTTGATTAATAATTAATGCAAAGATACACTAAATAAATGGTAATGGGCGAATTATTTTATTTTTCCCTGTAATATATTGATAAAAAGGCGAAATAATTAGGAATAACAATGCCTTTCGAGCCATTAAACGCAAATCAAAAAGGGTGTCAGCAATAAGATCTAATGTGCTTGATCTTCGTATAATGAAAAAGGCAAACCAATTACTGTCGTCTTGAGAAGAAGCCCATAACCAAGCGACTCTCGTTTTTTTAGTAGTTTCTGAACTCCACTCCAATATCTTGATTGATTGGGATAATGCCTGTTTTGAACTTGAAGTCGAAAAAATCTCGATGGATAAACTATGCTTTGAGGACGGTGGTTCAAGGAATGGACTTTAATGATAGCAGTAATAAAGATACACTTGTGCAATCCTGATATGCTATTTTTTCTTAGTTTTTTTATTAATGCTGATATTGTTGTTATTATTGACAATAACATTATTGTCTTTTAATTTCTGAACTTCACTTTTCAATCCAGCTAAAATATCAGTAAGTTCTTCATTAGTCGATTTAGCATTTTTGAAATCAACAATGTCTGCCTCTGAAATATAATTGAGAAATAAATTTTGCTTTAGCACCTTGCTTATTTTTATTAGTAAGCCTGTATCTATGGTCTTTTTGTCAAATATTTCGTAGATGTTTCTTCGAGAATAATATACTTCATCAGCAAAGCGGGTGACGCTCATTCCGCTTTCTTTTACTAACTTCTGTATTATCTTTCCTATATGAACTACCATAGGGCGAATATTCACAAAAAGTGGACTAATTTACATTAAAATATTGTGCAGTATTACTTCTCATAATGATAATATTATTTGCACATATTGTTTTTATTTATATTTTTGCTTTAACCAAACTAAAACCAAATGAAAAACACAATTAAAGTATTCGCTATGATTAGTATATTTTCTGTTATAGCTTTCACAGGATGCAAAAAAGATGAAACCCAACCTGATGAACCGGCTCCTTCTCCTGTTGTTTACACAAACTTTAAAATAACCAATGTTAAGATTACAGCTATGCCTTTCGTAGATGGAAGTAGCGCAAGTTGGGATATTTCAAATGGGCCTGATGTGTTTTTTAATATGGAAGATGCAAGCAGTAATGTTTTATTTGACG
>CANIFU010000021.1 GCA_947466965.1 Bacteroidota bacterium | reverse complement strand
TTTCACTCAAAAATCCTCGCATTCAGTCGCCTGAAAAAAAAGCAGTTCGCTCTTTTTGTGGACGTCCCCGCGCGGCTTCGAAATATTATTAGTGCTTATATTATTTCTTGGGTTGTCAAATCAATTGCTGCTTACATCTATATGTCAGTTCGAGTGTTCCGCAGGAACGTATCGTGAACGATTAGAACTACTATTGCTCCACGGAATCATATGCTTTCATTTCTATCGTTCGACTCCGGAATCGTATTTTAGAATGTAATACTATTCGGTGCCCTAAATATTCGCTTCGAACAGCTATAACTTAAATTTATATTTTTAATTGACATTTATTTGTATTTTTATACATACTAAATCCAATATTTGTATTTCATTATATTGACAAAACATGAAACCTTTTTTCTTTCTTCCAAAAATTTCAATGCTGAGTTTGGCGTTTATTCTAACTGCAAGTATAATAATTGTATCCGATATGGGTTGTGCACCAAAACCCGCCTGCGGAAACAAACGCGATCATAGAAGGCGGAAAAAGAGTGTGAAGCGATTTGCTCCGAGTATGAGCTATATATTTGTGAAGCCTACAGAAGAGAGGTATTCTTTTTTTGCTTAATTATTTATTAAGTGCATTGGTTTTAGTCTCTTTCTTAAAAAGATTAAAATTTACACTTACTTATTGAACAATATTGTAACGGATTAGATTCCAAACTTTATTACTGTCTAATTTTTCTTTTTTGATTATTCCAATATTTTTTGCAATATAAAAATTAGTTGGGCTATTGTATTCCGATGCATTATTTGTATCATAAAATTTAGCAACGGAATAATAATAAGTTCCTAAAATATTAACACTGTCGTAAAATTCTTTGTAGTAGGTGCTCCCTGCTCCCAGGTACCATGTTATTACATCATTAGCAACAAACCTATTTGACATCAGGAATGTTTCACCAACGTAGTCAGTTGGTTTATTTCTCATTCTTACGACTCCTACTTCGCCAGTAGAAAGACTATAATTTCCCATAGAAATACTATAATGATAATGGTATGTATCAAAATAACTAAGCGCTATGAAATTATAAAACATATAATTACCATCAGCTTGAACAGCTCCTGTTTGATAATAAGAGTAAGAGGTGTCTGTATATACATAAACGCTGTCTTCAACTCCTGAAGTGCTGTCTTTGTATATCCAATAAGTTCCTGTTTTGAAATAAGAATATGCAGCTAAATTTTGAGGTGTGTAAGCCGGTCCAGCTGTTTGAGGGTTAACATCTGGGTCTTTTTTACATGTTGTAAAAAAGAACAGAATTGCAATGCTTAACAATATATATTTTTTCATCTTTAATTTCTTTAAAGCTACTATAATGTAAATTACATTAATTGGGAATCTGTATTTATGAGAGCAAATGTGATGGAATTTAGCTCGTTAGTCGGTATTTAAACGTGTATATCCGTTTCTGCACGGATAATGTATGTGTTTCAATAAAAGATGAGAATCAAAAAACCCAAACAATATGTTTGGGTTTTTGTAATTATTTATTCGTTCTGATATCAGCTTCATTAATAGGGCGAAAGGCTGTTCTTCTGTTCTTCTGATGTTCTTCCTCCGTTGTAGCTTTCAAGATAAGCAATTTGCTTTCGCCGTAACCCAGAGGAAATAATCGTTGAGGTGCAATTCCTTTCGAAATTAAATAGTCTACACATGACTTCGCTCTATCTTGTGATAATTTTAGATTGTATTTGTCACTTCCACGTTCATCGGTATGTGAATTGATTTCTACTGTTAAGTTATTATTCAAATTCAAGAAGTCGGTTAAGTCATCCAGGATCTTTTGAGATGCAGGACGCAAAGTCGCTTTATCTAAATCATACTCTATTCCTGGAATTACAATGTCTCCAGAAGGAATAGATGATAAGAAGAAATCTTTTATCAAGTGGGCAGATTCTGTTAATCCTAAAGTGGTAACGTTTCCGGCATCACCGAAAAATTTATTCTTTTGGGCTTTTAAATATAATTCCATTCCTTCATCCAATGCTGTAAAATAATTTCCATCAGCATCTGTAAATAAATAAAATGGTTCTCTATCACCTCGAATATCTTTTAGGGTAATCATCGAGTTTGCAATAACTTGATTTGTTTCAGCATTGTAAACAGTTCCTTTCAAGTCATAGATCAAAGGGTCTTTTTCAATAGCATATACTTTTAAACAAGCACCACCTATGCAATCTTTGCAGTCCTCTCTGTCCGAAGTAAGGAATCCGTTTCTTTGACTCCGTTCTAAAACAAAATAAGAATCATCTTTACTAGAGTTAAAAGGTGAACCTAAGTTTTTTGGTAAAGACCATAATGAATCACTGTTGTATGATGATTTAAAAATATCTAAGCCCCCAAATCCAGGATGTCCGTTTGAACTAAAATAAAGTGTTGAAGTATAAAAGTGAAAGAATGGTGTTACTTCATCTTCAGAAGTATTAAACAATGGACCCATGTTGATTGGTCTTCCAGTCGGACGGCTTTCTTCATCTAAATTCACATACCAAAGATCCATTTTCCCGACCCCTCCCGGACGATTTGAAGAAAAATATAAAACACTTCCATCGGGAGACAATGAAGGATGCATTGTTTTGTAACCGGCAAGGTTCACATCGTCATTTAATTTTTCTGCACCAAGCCATTTATCATTCATGTTTTTTGAAAGATAAATAGCACACTCGTTTTTATTTGTTGCTGACCAACGGGTGAAAAAATAATTACTTCTATCTAACGTTAAGAATCCTGCCCCTTCATGCATTTCTGTGTTTGCAGGTCCGGATACTTTATTTAATTCTTTCCATCCATTGTTTATTTTCTTTAATGTGTATATATCACAAACATATTTTGGATCTTCTTTTTTAGGGTCAAGGATTGTATTGCCATCGCGCGCTGTCGTAAATTGAATGGTATTTGCATCTCCATAATAGTTTACTGCAAAGCTTGCTGTTCCGGCATTAAAAACAGAATCGAGTTTTGAGATAATAACACCTGTTTTAGTATTGTTGGTATCTGTAGCTAAATAGCAGCCTGCAAGTTGCAGTTTGGCCATCTTGAACATGACAGAATCTTTTCCTTCTGCATCAGTCATTACCGATTCGAAATTAAATGCAGCAGCGGGATAATGTTGATTTTTCATCAATGCGTTGCCTAACCAAAATTTTTCATAAGGATAAGCTGTAGGTTTTGCATCTGCCGATTTTTTAAACCAGATCTCCGCATTTGCATAATCACTATTCAAGCGGTAACAGTCTGCTATTTGATGGATCACATATTGTTCGGTCGAATCAAAAGGTACCGCTTCTTTAATGGTTTCTTTAGCAGCCTTGATACTGTCTTTCTGTTTTTTTGCCGGAGCAATATAAGGTTTTACTTCATAAGGACGTGTTAGGTCAACAGAAGTACTTTTGTCGATCACTTTTAAGTAAAAAACAACGGCTGTTTTGTAATCTTCATTTTTAAATGCGATATCGGCGTATTCAATCCATTCTCTTTTGCTTTGCGAAAAAGAAACTAAACTTGATAACAGAAATAATAGTGCAATAATTTTTTTCACGCTGCTCATAACTATAATCTTGGACAATTAGCTAAAGGGTTTGGTTTGCTTCTACGAGCAACATAGGTCAATGAAATTTCAAAACCTCCGCGGTGGTTTGATACTTCTTGTAATTTAGATGTATTGATGTCATAGCTGATGCGTGCGGTGTAATTCCCTTTTTTAAAGCCAGCTTCAACAATTGCAGCATCTTTATTCCTGTAAGTTGGTCCGAAAATGATATACGTATCAGAATTTTTTAAGAAATAATGTACTAATAAAGTAGCCGTAAATTCCTGATCGTTGATCTGTTTCATGTATATAAACTTAGGCAACAACTGAATCTTTTCGTTTATATTTACTCTAACACCACCATGAAGATAATAGCGCAATGGTAATTTGTTTGAAGAAGCAAAAAAAGTTTCTTTAGGTTGCGTTAAATGAAAGGCAGAAAAACCTATAAAAGGATTTATACGTGAATTATCTTTTGAATAATAATATAATGCTCCAGCATTTATGTCATGGATCATAAAATTAGAATTGCTGAACGATTCACCACTTGGTAATCCTGTATCAAATCCCCCACCGTTGTTTGTTGTATATTGATTTCCAAAAGAAAGCTGATCAACATTCACGCTTTTTTGAACAATACCACCTTGTATTCCAAATGCTAAATGATGATTTTTTTCTTGGTCTAAAACAACATCATAGCCCAAGGATAATAAAGCACTCAACGCATTGTAACTACCTACACCCGCTCGATAATTAAAAATTTGAACTCCAATTCCGAATTTTTTCATTGGCATGTCAAACGATATACCTGTTGTTGTATATGGCTTTGTTGCTACCGCCATCCATTGCGTGCGGTAGTGCCCATGTATGCGGTATTTTCCGTCAAACATTCCTGTCATTGCAGGATTCAAAAACAGCGGTGGCGCATCGTATTGCGACAAGTGGAAATCCTGCGCTTTAGCTACTCGTATGGATAATAACAATATCAATCCGAGTAAAATACTATTCGATGAATTGATGAATGATCGATTTAAAAAGTGTTTCATGAAACTATTTTATCTGCTCTATTTTTTAAACTATTATCGTAACAAAGTAACATCACCGGATAGCTTGTATTCCTTGTTATCTTCTGTCGTGCCGATTACAGTATAAACGTATACCCCAATCGCCTGATCTATGTTGTTTCGTTTGCCATCCCAACCTTTTGCTTGTTCACTTGATTCGAAAATTAATTCACCCCAATTGTTGTAAATTCTAAAATCTAGTTTTTTAAACGGACCGCCATACACATAGAAAACATCATTCTCTCCATCGCCATTCGGTGTAAATCCGCTTGGAACTTCAGGTGGCATGGAAATGATTTCTGTGCGGCAAATAGTATCTGAACAACCATTGATGTCAGTTACAATTAAGCATACGTCATAAAAACCACCCGCTCCGTAAATGTGTGAAGGGTTTTGTAATGTTGATGTAGAATCAGCGGATGAATCACCAAAATCCCAAAACCAACTAATTGCACCCGTCGTCGATTGATCTGAAAATCCAATTGTTTGATTTACATTTCCTGTAAAATCATCGGCTGTAAAGTTTGCTCCCGGACCAGGCAATACGGTTACAGCCTGTGTGATAGAGTCGATACAACCTTGCGATGATTGAACAATTAATAAGGTGGTATACGTTCCGGCTGAAGGGAAATTGTGATTCGGATTTTGGATTGTACCGTTTGCACTTGCATCACCATAACTCCAGTTCCACGATGAAATAGTTGCGCCGCCAACCGTTGACATATCTGTATAAAGGGTTCCATCATTCAAACAAATTCCGTTGGCATTAAAATTAGCAACAGGTTGTTCGAATACATTCACCACCTGCGATATCGTATCCAAGCAACCGTTGTTTGAAGTAACAATTAATGAAACATTAAATGGACCGCCTGTTCCATAAATATGAGTCGGATTTTCTAATGAACTTGTTCCGCTATCTCCAAAATTCCAGTTCCAGTTTACTATTGTTCCTGTTGATCCATTTGTAAACGTTATTGTATCTTGCGGACAAGCACTTATACCGTTGAACGCAGCTATTGGTGAAGGGAAAATGGTAACGTTGACCGTGTCTGCATTTGATCTGCACCCACCGTTATTTGTTGAAGTAAAGATCAACGAAACGTTTCCGGCAAGGTCATCCGCTGAACTCGGAATATAGTTTCCGTTTAATGTGGTGTTGTTTGGTGTAAATGTTCCAGTTCCAGAACTTGTCCATATACCATTTCCTGTTGAAGTTGTTGCTGTTAATGTGATCGGATAGGAAGAACATACGCTGCTGCCAGAAGTGATTACTGAAATTGGAGTAGACGTAAATGTTAACAAGGTAGAGTCGCTCGATGCAAAACAGTTTCCATTGCCAGTAGATATTAAATAAAGAATCACAGAGCCTGCAATTGTATCGGCAGTACTTGGCTGATATTCGTTACACAATGTGCTCAATGGGAACAAGAATATTCCGGTGCCTGATGTTGCCCATGTTCCACCGGAAGCTACTGTTACAGTTGCACACAGAGGGACGCTGGCTGTATCTTTACACACAAAGATATCGGCACCTGCATCAACAGTTGGGCCTGCATAGAAACTAATGATTACTTGATCGGTATCGGCCGGACAAAGTGCATTGCTGGTTGTTAGTAGTAATAGTGTGTCGGATCCGCTTGCTAATGCAGCAGCCGATGGTGTATATGTTGCGTTGAGTGTTGTGCTTCCTGGGGTAAAAATACTTCCTAAACTTCCGATCCATTGACCTCCCCCTGCATTTAGGATTGTTCCACCCAATGTAATTGTTGAATTGTTTGTACAGCTGATTGTATCACTGCCTGCATTTGCAATTGGCAATCCTTGTATGTTCACCGGATAATTGATAGTATCCTTACAACCCGCAGCAGATGTTGTAATTAAACTTACGTTGAACGTACCTCCAGCATTAAATATATGTGTCGGATCTTGTAATGTAGATGTAAAGCCGTCACCAAAGTTCCAATCCCAATTGGTGATTGAACTAATTGTATTCACAGAGGAGCTATCTGTAAATACAACTGGTAATCCCTGACATTCAGGAGCATCACTGATAAAGTCTGAATTCACAATAGACATATTTACAGCTTGTGATAATGTGTCAGCGCAAGCTGTCCCGCTATTAATAATCAATGTTGCAGTATAGTTTCCAAGTGTCGGAAAGGTATGGCTAGGGCTTGTTAACGAAGAAGTAGGCGACCCATCACCAAAGTTCCATAAATAGGAGTTTGCAGCAGGTGTAGTCGTATTATTAAATGCGATTGTAGTTCCTATACATGCTCCACTGGTGTTGAAACTTGCAACTGCAAGTGGTGGGCAGTTCACTACGTTAAATTGAAAGTCGCGTACTATTTCTCCAATTTTTACGCCGTTACGCCACTCTTCGCATTTTACACCGGCAACAAACTGACCTAAAATTGGTGGTACTCCATTGAGGATACCGGATGAACTAACGGTTAATGATCCGGGAATTGCTGCATTCAATGGGTTGTTTGCGCCATATGTACTCGACCAAGTTATAGCTGGAGTAGTGAAAACGCATCCTGGCCAAGTAACTGCTATATTGCTGAAAGGACTGTATAATGAATATACGAGTGAATCTCCATCCGCATCAGTAGCACTGTGATCAACATACATGTTGTTTCCTTGGCAAACAAATACAGGAGGTGGGTTTACCCATTTCGGACTGCTGTTTGAAATGACAACACCATTATCAGGAATATGAGCATACCATGTTTCTCCTGCTGTTAAAGGAGATACAATGTTCAGTAATGTAGCGTTACGACAGCAAGATTGAAAAAATAAATCATATCCACCTGTAGTTGGAGGCAAACCGCTAACTACTTTTGTATATATCGCTTCTTCAAGACAGATTCCCGGATTAACAGCACAGGTATCAATATTTGGTGGAACCAAACTTGCCCCTGGAAAAGGAATTTCAATATCGGCAAGGGATATTGTTCCGCAACTTCTTCTTACTTCAATCGTTACAGGATTAGGAAATGCAGCATTCCCGGGGCTGCAGTCGCGGTATAATTTTAATGTTACACGATAAGTTGAACCGCCTAATTGCTCATACGTCAATGATCCTCCAACAATATGAGTAGCATTTGATGAACTTGACAGGAAGAAAACAAAAACAATAAGGATTAAAATTCGATTCTTCATTAAATTATAATGTTTAATCATGACTATAAATTACCGTTTGTAAAAGTAATAAATTTTTTAGTGTGACAATTTTTTTATACACGTGAATGTCGTATTAGTATAAAAAAAGTGTAGTTTTGACTAAATTTATTATAGATTCATCATGAAAAAAGCACTCTTATCCATTTTCATTTCAGGAGCTTTATTGGGGGAGATAAATGCCCAAATTAATATTCAGTGGCAAACACGTTATTCAAGCGCCGGTACAAATATCGACCGGGCAGAAGATATGGCCTTGGATGGGGCGGGAAATGTTTATGTAACTGGACTTGGACAAGGGGTTAGTGGTAATTTCGATTATGTTACAATAAAATATGATCCAACTGGTGCCGAAATCTGGAGAACCGAATACAATGGAACTGGAAACAGCTTAGATGAAGCGCATGCTATTACCCTTGATCCTTCAGGTAATGTTTATGTTACAGGTTGGAGCGATGGCGGTGCCGGAACAGGTTATGATTATGCTACCGTAAAATACAACTCAGCTGGTGTTCAGCAATGGGCTTCTCGTTATACAAATGTAGCAGGTGGTACCGACGAAGCATGGGATATCGATGTGGATAATGCCGGAAATGTTTTTGTAACGGGTAGCAGTGATGGAGCCGGAACAAATAGTGCTGCTACAACAGTAAGATATAATTCAGCCGGTGTTCAACAATATGCAACCCGATTTGAAGGTGCTGGTAGTTCTATTGATGCCGGTTTTGCTATTTATGTCGATTCGTTGACCGGTACTGCCTATGTTACTGGTTATACTTTTCAAAGTACGGCTGCCGATTTTGATTACATTACTTTAAAATATAACCTGGCAGGCATTCAGCAATGGGCAACTAAATATAATAGTCCTGACGGAAATTATGATGAGGCTCGAGCCATTGCTGTGGATGCTGCGGGCAATGTTTATGTTACCGGATACAGTCAGACTTTTGTTCTTACAAACTATGACTTCGCTACTGTAAAATATAATGCAGCAGGGATACAGCAATGGCAAGTACGTTACAATGGAACCGGTAATGATTATGATCGGGCAAATGCAATTGCTTTAGATGCTGCAGGGAATGTTTATGTTACCGGAAAAAGTGTTGGTGTCGGAAGTACAGCAGAGGATGCGTTTACCATAAAATATGATAATTCAGGAATAAGTCAGTGGACAGCCAGATACAATGGTGCCGCTAATGGATATGACGAAGGAAAAGCTCTTGCTGTTGACGCTTCGGGAAATGTATACATTACAGGTTATAGTTATTCATCCGGATCAAATAATGATTACCTGACTATCAAATATGATACTGCCGGAACACAGGAATGGATCACTAAATACAATGGGACAGCCAATAACACGGATCAGGCAGCCGCTATTGCTGTTGATGGAATTGGTAATGTTTTTATCACCGGTTTAAGTAAGGGGGCCGGCTCAAACGAAGATTTCGAAACTATCAAATATTGTCAGTTAAAAGCAGATGCTGGTTCAGATACAATCATTTGCAATGGAAGTTCTGTTCAATTAAACGCATCCGCTCCTGGAGCTGTTAGTTATTTATGGACCCCTTCTAGTGGACTATCGGCTACAAATATTTCAAATCCAATTGCAAACCCAACTGATACAACCACTTATTTTGTTGCAATAACAAATGGAAGCGGTTGTACTGATATAGATACCGTTATTGTAATGGTTGTTCCGCTTATTGATCCGCTTATAACAACAAGTGGAGCAACCTCTTTTTGCACAGGTGGTTCTGTCACTTTAACATCGGGAGTAGCAAGTTCTTATAGCTGGAGTACCTCTGTTAATGATACATTGCAATCTATTACTGTATCGGTTTCCGGAACATATTCTGTTACCGTTTCAAATGGTAATGGTTGCTCAAGTACTGCAACACAAACAGTAACTGTTTTTGGTTTGCCACCTGTTGATGCCGGTCCGAACGATAGTACTTGTTTAAGTATCAATGCATCCTTATTAGCAACCGGTGCAATTTCTTATGTTTGGTCTCCTGCAGTTTCTTTGAGTGATCCGAATATAGCAAATCCAATTGCGGGGCCTTCATCTACTACAACTTATACCGTAGTTGGAACAGCTACTGGTGGTTGTTCAAATATTGATTCTGTTACAATCACTGTTCTTGTAAATCCAGGATTACCTAGCGTAACTGAAGTGATGGATTCATTGATTTGTTCCCCTTCTTATGCGGCATATCAGTGGTATCTAAATGGTGTTGCAATTCCAGGAGCAACTAGTCAGAATTACAATTTCACTGCTAATGGCAATTATTATGTAGAAGTCTTTAACAATCTTGGTTGTTCATCAGTTTCTGTTGTATTTACTGTGAACGATGTAGGGGTATCTGAATTCGAAAAAGCAATCCTCTTGAATATTTATCCGAATCCAACCTCTAACAATCTTACGATGGAATACCTGCTTCAAAAAGCAGATAATGTAAAAATAAATTTAATGAATATTGCTGGAAAGATTATTTATTCGGAGCAAGTCAATGCGCTTGCCGGAAAAAATAAAATGACAATTTTCACCACTCAAGTGCCCGCGGGAATCTATTATCTGCAAATAATAACGAACGAAAATATAGTAACGAAGAAGTTCGTGAAAAATTAAAGGATTGATTAGTTGAAAATAAAAAAGTCGCCTGAAAAAAATTTTCAGGCGACTTTTTTTACGATCAATAACTTCAATAAAATTAGTCAAATAATTTTTTTATACTGCTTCAGAAACAACTTCAGTTACTTCAGGAATCATTCGTTTTAATAAACCTTCGATGCCAGCTTTTAAAGTAATAGTAGAAGATGGGCAGCCGCTGCAAGCGCCTCTCAATTGAACCGTAACCCTTCCATCAACAAAATTTTTAAAAGTAATACTCCCTCCATCGCTTTCAACAGCGGGACGAATATATTGTTCCAAGGCTTCTACAATTTTTACTTCAATTTCAGTTGTAGGAGCTGCATGTTCAGTAAATACTTCTTTCTTCTCTGTGAAGGTATTATCAATTGCTACTTCCGTTTTTTGCAGTTCGGTGATTACTGGTTTGCCTTCACTGATGTATATGCGAATAAAGTCGCGCAACTCCAATGTTACTTCCTCCCACTGAATGGCATCAATTTTTGTAATGGTCACAAAATTTGCAGCCATGAATACGGCTTTCACAAATGGGAATTCAAATAATTGAGCAGCTAATGGTGAGCCTTTGGTTTCAGTTTTCATTAGATACTGCGCAGTAGCTCCATCGTTCACCAAAAGTTGATTGGCTACAAACTTCATTGAAGAAGGATTAGGGGTGCTCTCTGCGTATATGATAATTGGCTTTTTTACGAGTGTGTCCATCTTTTCAGTAATTTTGAATTGCAAAGATACTAAAAAAATATCCGCTCATTTTTTCAAGAAAAGAGTTGAGGTGAGATTATGAAAAGAAGAATTGATTTTTTAATTATTGGTTCAGGCATTGCCGGATTGAGTTATGCTTTAAAAGTGGCTCAATATGGCAGTGTATGCATGATCACCAAGGCAAATGAAGACGAAAGCAATACGAAGTATGCTCAAGGAGGTATTGCTGCTGTTATGTATGGTCCAGATAGTTTTGAAAAACATATTCAGGACACTTTAATTGCTGGAGATGGTATGTGTGATGAAGAAATTGTGAGGATGGTAATTACAGAATCAACCGAGCGCGTGAATGAATTAATTGCCTGGGGCGCCACCTTTGACAAAAATGCGAGTGGTGATTATGATCTTGCAAAGGAAGGTGGTCATTCCGAACACCGAATCCTTCATCACAAAGACAATACCGGATTCGAAATTGAACGAGCGCTCTTAGCTGCTGTTCATTCTCACCCAAATATTGAAATATTGGATCATCATTTTGCGATTGATATTTTAACACAGCATCATTTGGAAGTAGAAGTAAATAGTAGAACTCCTGATATTGAATGTTATGGGGCTTATGTTTTGAATTTAAGAAGCAATAAAATTGAAACGATTTTAGCAAAAACGATTCTCATGGCTACTGGCGGTGCCGGTCATGTTTATAGTACTACAACCAATCCTACAATTGCAACCGGTGACGGAGTGGCGATGGTATATCGAGCAAAAGGAAGAATTGAAGGCATGGAGTTTTATCAGTTTCATCCTACCTCATTATTCAATCCTGAAGAGAGTCCTTCTTTTTTAATTTCGGAAGCGGTAAGGGGTTTTGGAGGTATTTTAAAAACAATCGATGGAAAAGAATTCATGCAGAAGTATGATGAACGAAAATCATTAGCTCCCCGAGATATTGTTGCTCGGGCTATCGATAACGAAATGAAAACGCGTGGTGATGATTATGTGTATTTGGATTGCCGTCATTTAAATAAAGAAGAATTGGTAAAACACTTTCCGAATATTTATCAGAAATGCTTGACATTGGGAATCGATATTACAGAAGATTATATTCCAGTTGTTCCTGCTGCGCATTATATGTGTGGTGGAATAAAAGTAGATCAAAAAGGAAGAAGTTCTATTAATAAATTATATGCAATTGGTGAATGTTCATCAACCGGATTACATGGTGCAAATCGTTTGGCATCCAATTCATTATTGGAAGCTTTGGTGTATGCGCATCAGGCAGCGATGGATGCAATTGAAAAAATAAATTCAACCCGTTTTTGTGAATCAATTCCTGATTGGGATGCTGAAGGAACAGCCCATCCCGAAGAAATGGTTTTGTTGACTCAAAGTTTAAGAGAAGTTCAAGCCATTATGACCAACTATGTTGGAATTGTTCGCTCGGATATACGATTGCAAAGAGCTTTTGATCGCTTGGAAATTTTATACAAAGAAAATGAAGCCTTGTATTTAAAAACAATTATTTCTCCTAAGTTATGTGAGTTAAGAAACTTGATCAATGTCGCATACATTATTATTAAGCATGCTCGCAAACGAAAAGAGAGCAGAGGCTTACATTATAATGTGAACTATCCGAAAACTACTAATTACGAATCTTAACGAATTACAAATTTGGGTGTTGTCTTAATTGAGAGGAGAATTTATTCCCCGCTCGAGAGTGGTTAGGGCTGTGTTTTTATTGTAGAGCGTGTATTTGTTATTTCCCCCTAGTTATCTGAACTCCTCCGCCTAAAGCATAAGCTGTAACAGCGCCTTCATCATTATAGGTTGGTTTTACTTCTACATTTCTTCCAGTTATTTTGCTGATCTCTCTGTTTACAATTTGTGCTAAATCCCAGCCGTTGAAACGTTTAACGCGACCGTTTTTCTTTTGTATTGCAACCGATTCATCATCCAATGTTTTTTCTTTTAATTTTTGAGCTACTACTTCTTTTAAAGAAAGAAAATCCGTTGGTTGATTATCGCTTCTCGACTCCGCTCGAAGTGACTTGCTAATAATGACAGGATTTGTTGGTTGTTCGTTATTTACTTTTGGCACGTGTCATACACAATATCATGCGCCTTCTCCGAATCCTTAATATTCTTAAGGATAAATCTGTAAAGATTATCTGCATGTAAATCAACAGTCTTGTTGAATTCTTCGACAGTCATTGTAGCGTTTTTGTAAGATTTCCGGTATAGGACGATTAGGGAATGGTAAAGTTAAAGGGTTTTGAAATAATTTTGCCAAAATAGGGGTAAGAAGGACCAAATAGTTTATTGGCAAGGTTTTTAGCTGGGATTAACATTTTCGGAATCCCCCTAGCCCCCTTTTCCAAAGGGGGAATGGATTCTGCTAACAGATTAGCATAACACATCCAGCTAAGTAAATTCGTTCTGATTCGTTATCCGTAACCGCGCTAATCATTCAACTTCAATACCGCCATAAATGCACTTTGAGGTATTTCCACACTTCCAACAGAGCGCATCCGTTTCTTTCCTTCTTTTTGTTTTTCTAACAATTTACGTTTACGGGAAATATCACCACCATAACATTTTGCAGTCACATCTTTACGCATGGCTTTGATGGTTTCGCGAGCAATAATTTTTGCTCCGATAGCAGCTTGAATAGGAATCTCGAATTGTTGACGTGGGATTAATTCTTTCAGTTTCTCACACATCTTTTTACCAAACTCATAAGCGTTATCTCTATGAATCAACGATGACAATGCATCCACGGGTTCTGCATTTAATAAAATATCTAACTTCACTAAATAACTTTGACGGTAATCCAATGGTTGATAATCAAAAGAAGCATACCCTTTTGAAATGGTTTTTAGGCGATCATAAAAATCGAAAACGATCTCGCCCAATGGCATATCAAACATTAATTCAACACGGTCGGTTGTTAAATAAATTTGGTTGGTGATGATTCCACGTTTACCAATACACAAACTCATAATGTTTCCAACGTATTCGGATTTAGTAATGATTTGCGCTTTAATATAAGGCTCTTCAACTCTGTCTAATTTACTTGGATCGGGCAAGTCGGATGGGTTGTTCACTACCATCAATTCATTTTTTGTGCTATATGCATGATAAGAAACGTTGGGAACTGTTGTGATAACGGTCATATTGAATTCACGCTCCAATCGTTCTTGAATAATTTCCATGTGAAGCATACCGAGGAAACCGCAACGGAAGCCAAAGCCAAGTGCTGCAGAAGATTCCGGCTCCCACGTTAGAGAGGCATCATTTAGCTGAAGTTTCTCCATGGAGTAGCGCAGTTCTTCAAAATCTTCGGTATCAACCGGATAAATACCGGCAAATACCATTGGCTTTACTTCTTCAAATCCTTGAATTCCTTCAGCACAGGGATTGTTAACTGTTGTAATGGTATCACCCACTTTAACTTCTCGAGCATCTTTAATTCCAGAAATGATATAACCAACATCGCCTGTTTTTACCTCTGTTCGCGGTTCTTGCTTGAGACGTAAAACGCCAATCTCATCTGCACTGTATTCTTTTTCTGTGGCGAAAAATTTTACTTTATCCCCTTTTTTGATGCTACCGTTTGTAACTTTAAAATAGGCAATAATTCCTCTAAAGGAATTGTAAACCGAGTCAAATATCAAAGCTTGCAAGGGTCCTGTCGGATCACCTTTTGGCGAGGGTATTCGGGCAACAATTGCTTCTAAGATCTCATGAACACCCATCCCTGTTTTGCCGGATGCTGCTAAAATGTCTTCGCGTTTACAACCTAGTAATTCTACAATCTGATCTTTTACCAATTCTGGTTCAGCACTTGGTAAATCAATTTTATTTAGAATAGGAATTATTTCTAAATCGTTTCCTAAAGCAAGGTATAAGTTGGAAATGGTTTGTGCTTGAATTCCTTGTGCAGCATCTACAATCAATAATGCGCCTTCACATGCGGCAATAGAACGGGATACTTCGTACGAAAAATCTACGTGGCCCGGTGTGTCAATTAAATTCAACACATATTTTTTCCCGTTCAATTCATAATCCATTTGAATCGCGTGACTCTTGATTGTAATTCCGCGTTCTTTTTCCAGATCCATATCATCCAACACTTGTGCTTGCATTTCACGTTTGTTGATGGTATTGGTATACTCCAATAGGCGGTCGGCAAGTGTACTTTTTCCGTGATCGATGTGTGCTATGATGCAAAAATTTCTGATGTTCTCCATTTCTATATTCTTCTATAAGGACTGCGAATTTACTACTTTTTTGTGAACTATTTAGGCAATAGTCAAATGTCATTTTCTTTATAATTTGGTTTTTAACCCATCAAGCCGTTACTTTGCACCCGAATATAATTTAACTTGTCGGCAGATAGATCTGCAATTACAACTTTATGAAAGTAACTGATCACATCAAACAAGCTCAATCGACCTTGTTCTCCATCGAAATTCTCCCACCATTAAAAGGCAAAAGCATTCAATCCATTTTTGATGGAATAGATCCATTGATGGAGTTTAAACCTTCATTTGTGGATGTGACCTATCATCGTGAAGAATATATTTATAAAAAACGTGATGGTGGTTATTTGGAAAAGGTAAGCATTCGTAAGCGTCCTGGGACAGTTGGAATTTGTGCTGCCATCATGAATAAATATCATATTGATGCGGTGCCTCATATTATATGTGGCGGGTTCAGCAAAGAAGAAACCGAAAATGCCCTGATCGATCTTCAGTTTTTAGGGATCGATAATGTGTTGGCATTGCGTGGCGATTCCATTAAAAGTGAACCGGAATTTGTTCCGGAACCCGGTGGACATGCTTACGCAATTGATCTTGTAAAACAGATCGATAATATGAATAAAGGCAAATACATGGATGATGATCTGGCGGATGTTGCTCCTACAAATTTTTGTATTGGCGTTGCCGGTTATCCCGAAAAACATTTTGAAGCGCCCAACATGATCTCTGATATGAGATATTTGAAAGCAAAAATTGATGCGGGATCTGAATACATTGTAACACAAATGTTTTTCGATAATGCACAGTATTTTGAATATCTGAAAAAGTGTAAAGAACAAAATATTATTGTACCAATTATTCCGGGATTGAAAATTATTACAACCAAAAAACAAGCAACCACTCTCCCTAAAATTTTTAAGATTGATATTCCTCATGAATTGTTATTGCAAATTGAAAAGTGTAAGACCGATGCGGATGTAAAAGAGGTGGGCATTGAATGGTGTATCAATCAGTCGAAAGAATTGATAAGCGCCGGCGTTCCTTGTTTACATTATTACACGATGGGAACTTCTGAAGTAACAAGAAGAGTGGCGAGCAAAGTGTTTTAAAACACAATCGCTGTTTTTTTTACTCCTATAGTTATTTTATGTTACGTGATAAAATATAAAAAATCCCGCTCCGTTAATTACGGAGCGGGATTTTTTCATGTTCTTAACTTATTTTAATTCGTCAGCACAATTCGTTTCGTGAATGCTTGTCCGTTAATGGATACCACAACTAAGTAAATGCCTTTTGCACGATTTTTTGCATTGTAATCAATAAGATGATTTCCGCTATCTTGTGCTTCGTTTATAAGCGTTTCAATTTTGTTTCCAAGAACATCGTATACACCGATTGTTACAGTTGCATTTTCTTTCAAATCATAACTTATCTGTGTGTTGTTGCTGAAAGGATTTGGAAAAACATCCAAATTGATTTTGTTTTCAATAGCTGCATTTTCATTTATTCCAACAATTGTATTGCCTAAGGTATATTGGATAAAGTATAACATCATTTCATCGTTGGTTGTTAAACCAAAAAAGATATTGGTTGGACCCGTATTATTGAAAACGGCTTTCTGAATCAATCCATCTCTTGGATTAACGGATAAGAAAGGAAAGAATAACTCTACTGCTGGATGCTCCCAATCATAATAGCCTTGGTTGAAAGTATAGTCAGCGTTGTAGAACCCTTCATAGATCTGCGTTCCTGTGCTGCCACCAGGGTTTCTCATAAAGATATCAAAGTCTACTCCGTACTTATGTGTATGAGAGGAAAGTTGCCAAATATTCCACATCCGCGTTGCACTTGCATTAAAATCTGCTTTTGTAAAAGTAACATTAGTGCTAGTGTTAGGAATAAAAATACTCGTGTTGGTGATGATGTCACTATACATAATTGAAGCGGCAGTCCCTTTGGGTTGTGTGTACACATTAAAGTAAAGGTCGGCTGCTAAAACCGAATCCGCACTCGTGTTAAACAAGTGATGATTTAAATCAAGGGCTGTTGTTGTTTCCCATTGATAGGCTGTAGTGGGAGGCAATACATCATTACGAGATGCCTGAAAGGCGCTCACCATCGTATTGAAACCGTCTGAAGATCCTACTCCTGTTGTTGGGTTTTGTATTCGGATTGCATCAGAAAAACTTGCAGCAGCACCGGGTAAAAATTTATAAATAATAAAATGATGGGATTGATTTGCCAAAAATAATTCAACGCGGTTTACTTCTACAGTATCGGGTAAATTCAAATTGTGTTTCAGAAAATATTCTATTTCTGAAAGTGTATCTATGAATATTTTTCCAATATGAACCTGAAAAGATCCGATATCTGTTGGCAGAGGATGAGAAGCTGCCGAGTTATCAATTCCATAACCGTTATAGTATTTGTTAATTACGGCAGTGTCTACTACATTTCCTGTTTGTGGAGCACCAGCATAGATCCATTGACGAATCAATTCAACTTCTTTATTTGACAATGGTGCAGCAGGTGATGTTGGCATTGCATTCCCTTCTCCTGCAACAAGCCCGTTATCCGGATCTAAGCCGTTCTGACATTTACGTAACAAATAACTTCTATGCGGATCACCGGGTTTAATTCGTTTATCTCCTTTTGCCAATGCTGCCGGATTGGTGGGATTGGCATTTACGATACTTGTATAAACTGCTGCAGATGTTGCAGAAAGATTTAATCCTCCCGCAGGACTTGTTGCATCATGACACGTAGTGCAGTTTGCCTGAAAGATATTGTAAATGTGTGTATACGTTGCTTGTGCAGAAGTATAACAACTCTGAGTAACAAAAAATAGCAAAAGTATTTTTGTGAGTATAGCTTTTTTCATGAGTGATTTTTAAATTGTTTGATGATCATTGCGAAAACTAATATACTATATTTTGTTGAGAAGCAATTCGATACCAGCATATTTTTTTTTAAAAATTGTAGAAAAATAATATTTAAAATTTAGGAAGCAATCTCGAAATATATTTTCCTAAAATATCAAATTCGATATTTACGATTGAACCCTGCTGAATTGTTTTGAAATTTGTATGTTCGTAAGTATAAGGAATGATGCAAACTGAAAAGGAGTGATCTTTTGAATTGACAACGGTTAAACTTACACCGTTCACACACACAGAGCCTTTTTCAACAGTTACATTTTTTGTTGAAGCATCGTACTCGAATGTAAACGTCCAACTGCCGTTTGTTTCTGTTACCGAACTGCATATTGCTATCTGATCAACATGACCTTGAACAATGTGTCCATCTAATCTGTCGCCTACTTTCAGACAGCGTTCAAGATTTACAATGTCGCCAACATGCAATTCGCCAAGGTTTGTTTTTAAAAGCGTTTCTGCAATAGCAGTTACCGTATATGTATCATTTTGTATTCCAACTACTGTAAGACAAACGCCATTGTGAGCAATGCTTTGGTCGATTTTAAGTTCGTTGGTAAATGCAGTCTTTACCGTGAGATGTAAATTGCTTTGTTCTTTGTGGATTGCGGTAAGCTCTCCTGTTTCTTCTATGATTCCTGAAAACATAATTATTTGGCAGGATTTTCTCCTTCTTTGATCAGTTGAACAAACCCTTTTAATACGCGTGGTTTAATACCATCGATACGGATTTCGTTTACGATACATACATAAAAATAAGTTCCATCTGTGCATTCCACTTTTGTATCTTGATTTTTTCCATCCCACAATACTTCTGGGTTATCAGTTGCAAAAATCAGCAAGCCCCATCGGTCGAATATTTTAATATCTACATCTTTTACGTAGCGCCATTTTGGAAGTGGTGTGAAGAAATCGTTTTTGTGATCTCCATTTGGTGTGAATACATTTGGTAATTCGTATTCCGGACAATTGTCGATACATATTTTATTAACGATCGGACTTTCATTTGGAATGATGGCGGAATCTACAGCTGTTACGGCATAACAACCAGCAATGGATGCAACGCCCTCAAAATAATACACCGGTAATGTATAGCTGGTAATGTTCATGTCGCTGCTGCTGTATATCATTTGCAACGGATCATTCACTGTCGGAGCAAAATAAATATTTATCTGAACAGCATCGTTGCTACAATATGTATTCGGATTAATCCAGTTAATGGTGTTTTGTATCACGTCACAATCTGTAACCACATCAAATGTTGGTTGGCAAGGCGGAACAATATCAACAGGCATTTCACATTTTATCTGCGAAAAATTGTTTAATGGTTTTGGTAATGTCGGATCAGAATATTCTCCTTTGCTCAATACTTTATAACAGTATTCCACTTCATTAATTAAAGCGGTATCGGTATAGTTTTGTGCATTGGTACTGTCAATTAAATTGAAAACAGTTGAACCCGGAATTGTTTCTCGGTAGATAAAATACTTATAGTTATTCCATGGAACAAATTGCTGCCAGGATAAATTGACTTTCTTATCGGCAGGAGTTGAAGATAAAAATACAGAGGAAGCTGAAGGTGTTGACCCTTTTAATATTCCGTTCGAATAAAAATCAACACGATAGCTATAGGGCGTTCCTTGTGTATTTAATGCGCTGCTGACATAGCCTGTATCCGTCATTTGCCAGTATGAAGCATAGTTATAAGTTGCTTCAAGTACGAATGTACCTGCAACAGGATTAAATCCGGTAGCCCTCATCAATCGGTATTCATAAGGAGGTGGATTTACTAATGTGTCGAGATTTGTAGAAGTAGCAACTGGTTTTACCCAATGCGTCCAAATAGAATCGCTTACACCTGTACTCAGAACACTTACATTGGTAATGATTGGAACATCGCGAACCAATTGTGCACAAACATTATCAGAGGCGATACTTTGAGATCCATCCACATAATAGGCAACAATAATGTAGGAATAGTCAACACCATTGGTTAAGCCAGCTCCGCCATTATTGTCTGTAAAAGTTGTAATGTCATAATTGGTTGTCCCGATTAATATATAGCCGGTATAGCTTGGAACTCCTGTTTCACAGGGTCCTGGAGCCCATGGATCGCAGGTGTTTTTGCGATAAACGTAATATTTTTTTAATGGATTGCTACCTAAGGTATCGCAAATGGCATCATTCCAGTTGAGAATAATACTTGATCCACTTGGAGTTGCTGTTAATCCATTGATAGGAGGCGCAATTACATGAATGAACATCGACTCATAATTCACAAGTGGAGTAGTGATGTCGCCATCCTTAGCTTTAAACGTAACCATGTATGGTAATAATTGAACCTGTGTACAGCTTGGATTCCAGTTAAATGTTCCGGAAGCTGCTCCTATTCCCGATATGGAAGTAAAGGTAGCCGGAGGGCTGAAGGAAGGTAATAAAGGACCACCGCTTGCTGTTAATGTTAATACATTCGCCTGAGCATCCGTGGCATTCACATTGAAGTTTAAATTGGTACCGGCAACAACACATGTATCACGAAGATTATTTATCTGAGGAGGTGTATTCGAACATGAGCCGACGGTAATTTGCATATCACGCAATACCGAACCAATGTAATAACGTATGTTCGTGCCTGAAAGTAAACGGTATTCTTTGATGATAATTGCAACGTTGTACTGACATATCATTGGTGGTGCACACCAAACAAGATCTCCGGAAAGGGGGTCAATGCTGCTTGAATTCATGTTCGGGGGAAAAGTCCATCCTAGAATTGGTGTTCCATTTGCATAGCAAACGCTTAAGCTGTAATGTAAACTGTCGCCATCCGCATCATAGGCACCCGGATTGTGTTCAAAGCAAACACCCACACAGGCATCGTCAATAGGCGGATTCAATAAAGTAGGGGAATTATTCTGACCTAAAAAAGGAGAGATGACCAATTCGGATCGTAAGAAGAAAGAGGCGTCATCCGATGAGCCTGGAATATTACATATTCCAGAATTTCTGTTTCGGTCTTCCATTGAAATGATATAATTTCCCGGACCATCATAATTGTGTTCAGCAATGTAAACATTGTAACGTGTGTCAGGAGTAAGGAGAACGCCATCATGAGTGGAAGGGCAATTGATACTTGGTCCGTTTACCCGAGCAACATTTGTAACACTATCACCATCTCCAAAAAGAATCGCATCTAATTCACATTTATCAGTTCCGCTTGGTCCTACCCATTTTGTATAGGTAGTAACTATAATGCGGTATTTGTATGGATTTCCAGCATCTCCAATATATTCATATGTTATTTCTCCTGCACGATTATGAGTCGCGAATGCGGTTGAAATGCCTGCAAAAAGAATAACTAAAATAAATATAATTTTTTTCATCAACACTTTTTCATAAAAAATACAGAACTCTAAATTAGGTATTTTATTTCAGGCATACAATTAAATAAAATAAAAGGGAATTTAAAATACTTAATAGTTAATTACTTGCTCCAACATATTTGCTGGGAGTTCACGATAATCGTATTGCTGCGTTCGCAGTTGTGGTTCAAATCCAGCTTCTGTGATCGCATCCTGAATGCCTTTTGCTGTAAAGCGGTGTGGCGCACCGGCAGCAGATACTACATTTTCTTCCAGCATGATACTGCCAAAATCATTTGCTCCAGCATGCAAACACAGTTTCGCAACATCCTTTCCAACTGTTAACCAGCTTGCTTGAATATTAATAATATTCGGAAGCATGATTCTGCTCATTGCAATCATGCGGATATATTCATCTCCGCTGACATTGTTGGTGATTCCTTTGTGTCGCTTCAATAAAGTGCCATCGTCCATAAAAGGCCATGGAATAAAGGCCAGAAAGCCTTTTGCATCTTTGGGCTTTTCGCTTTGTACCTGTCGGATCATAACCAAATGTTCAAAACGTTCTTCTATGGTTTCGATATGTCCGAACATCATTGTTCCTGAAGTAGTGATGTGAAGTTGGTGAGCGGCACGCATAACATCTAGCCATTCACGTCCCGTACATTTTCCTTTGGAGATCAGCCTGCGAACACGGTCATTTAATATTTCGGCACCAGCACCCGGCAAGCTGTCCATCCCGGCTTCTTTCAGCGCTTTTAATACTTCGGTATGAGTTGATTTTTCAAGTTTGGTGATGTGTGCAATTTCCGGTGGTCCGAGTGCATGAAGTTTAATCGCAGGGTATAAACGTTTAATGGATCTGAAGGTGTCTGCATAAAATTTTAATCCTAATTCAGGATGATGTCCTCCTTGCAACAATAGTTGATCTCCGCCATATTGAAGGGTTTCATCAATTTTTGTTTTGTATGTTTCAATGTTAGTGATATACGATTCTTTGTGTCCGGGTATGCGATAGAAATTACAAAATTTGCAATTTGCGATACATACATTAGTTGTGTTTACATTTCTATCGATCTGCCAGGTAACTTTGCCAGGTTTTCCATTGTTTGGCAATGAATCTGGCTTTTGAATTTTGCGTAATTCATTGGCTACAAACATTAGTTTGGCAGTAGGCGCATTTTTGAATAAATATACTCCTTCTGCTTCCGAAAGGAACTCAAAATTCAAAGCACGCTTAAGTAATTGTTCTATATTCATTTCATTTGTGTTTTTAAAAGAGAATGAAGTACGCTCTTTTAATGTGACGATTTTGTAAATTCTTTTGCTATATTTACTTTCTCAAAAGTAGAAATTATATGACCAATATCTCTAAAAAATCTACAATAAATAACAATGATAATGTTGTTTTGTTGTGCACTAAGAATAATAGTTTTAATAACTATGGTTTAACAAAAGCTGAAATCGTTTATATCAAGAATGAAATAAATAAATACGATAAAAAATCTATTTGTGTTAATCAACTCCATCGCTTAGTGATTGTTCAGTTAATTGATGTGAAAAAAGAAAAGTATTTAACGGTTGAATCATTGCGAAAGGCTTCAAATATTATTCATAGTTGGATTACGGACGCTCAAATAGAAACAATTGCAGTAGTTGATGTGGAAGGGAATGCGGAAGAAACGCTTGCCTTTGCTGAAGGCTTGGCCTTGTGCAATTATCAATTTTTAAAATATAAAAAGGAAAAAAAGAAAGAAACACTTTCATTAAAATCAGTTTTTATTATTTCAAAAGATCTTTCAGTAAAGCATATAGAGGAGTTGAATATTGTTGTGGAAGCAACCTGTATTTCTAGAACATTAGTGAATGAGCCCGTTAACTTTTTAACTGCAACTCAATTGTCAAAAGAATTTCGAAAACTTGGGAAAGAAGCGGGGTTTAACGTAGAAGTTTTTAACAAAGAAAAGATCAAAGCATTAAAAATGGGAGGATTATTATCCGTGAATCTAGGAAGTATTGAACCTCCTACCTTCAGTATTATGGAATACAAGCCTCGCAATGCTAAAAATAAAAAACCAATTATTTTGGTAGGCAAAGGAGTGGTTTATGATACTGGTGGGTTGAGTCTGAAGCCGACACCAAACAGTATGGATATGATGAAGTGTGACATGGCTGGTGCTGCTGCTGTGGCAGGTACAATGTATGCCATTGCGAAAGCTAAATTAGCGGTTCATGTGATTGGGTTGGTTCCTGCTACCGATAACCGTCCAGGAGAAAATGCGTATGTTCCAGGAGATGTAATTACGATGTACAATGGAATGACTGTAGAGATGTTGAATGCTGATGCTGAAGGGCGTATGATTCTGGGAGATGCATTGGCTTATGCTCAAAAATATAATCCTGAATTGGTAATCGATCTGGCAACATTAACAGGAGCAGCAGTTGCAGCTATAGGTACTTCTGGAATTGTTGCGATGGGAACAGCAGACGAAGCAACAAAAAATAAATTAAAACAAAGCGGAAATAACGTATTTGAACGTTTGGCTGAAATGCCTTTCTGGGATGATTACGATGATATGATTAAATCGGATATTGCTGATATGAAAAATATAGGGGGCCCTTATGCAGGAAGTATCACTGCTGGAAAATTTTTGGCACGTTATATCAATTACCCCTGGATGCACCTCGATATTGCCGGTCCTGCTTTTATAACTGCAAAAGATAATTACAGAGTAAAAGGCGGCACAGGGGTTGGTGTAAGATTATTGTTCGACTTTTTTAAAAATAATTCGTAAACCTATTATTGAATGAGACTTGTTAGTTATTCCTTTCTCATTTTTATTCTTTTTCTTTTTGTGGCATTTCAGTTGCCCCAAAACCGTTTGTCGCTTCTTATCGCTGAGTATGACGACAATGCCGCTGTGAATCATTTGCAACACCTTGTGAATTATGTTTTTGTTGACGGAGCGATGGTTACCAGAGAAACCATCGTATCACTTCCAACACAAAAAGCAGGAATAAAAGGTAATTATGTTCGATTCGATTTAGGAAAAAACAGAATTTATCGCAACCGTTATGTCGTTACCGGAATCGGAAATGTGATTGATATTAAAACTAAAAAATTATTAGTGGAAGAGCGTGGTGATTTTGTTGCATTTAGTGGCGACAGTATTATATTTCATACCAATGATATTTTTAAAGGGAAATACTATTCCGTATTGAATCTAAAAACAGAAAAGTTCGGAAAAGTAGAAAATGCAAATTATAATCCTTTGCCAAGACCAGATGTGGAGGTGGACGAAACAACAAAACCCTTCGGTATATCTGCTTATTATGTAAATGGAAAGCAGGAAATCTTAGTGAAAGATGCAGGATACGGAGAAGCACAACCGCTTTTAGGTGATGATGTAAAACGAACATTCCAAATTTTCTGGTTAGACAACACCTCTTTTTTATATGCGAATTTTTCCAAGAATCAGCAAACAGCAACCATCTATAAGGTTCACTTAAATAAAACAATTGAAAAGATGGCAGAGATTACTGAAATTCCCGCAACTGCTCAAAATGCTGCGTTTGAGTTCTCTTCATACGGGAATGTAATATATTCATGCGGTAAAGGCAGGTTGGAAATTGATATGAAAAAAAAGATAGCAACAAAACTCTTATTTGAATCCATCGGAAATGATTTTTTTGTAGAAGCAGATGAGAATCCGAAATACGGTAGATCCATAAAATACGAAACCCTAGAAGCTGGAAAAAAATGGTGCCGTTTGGACAATGCAAAAACAACAGAAGGCTTTGCCGCTTTTCAAAATGATATTGTAATGGGCCCCGACCGATACCCTCAAGGAGTTGTAGTATGGAATACCATTACAAAAAAATGGACAACATTGGATGTTACTTCATTGAGTGATATTATAGGTTGGGTGGAAGAGTGAGTTCAATGTTCAAAGTTGGAAAGTTCAAAAGTTGTTGTACGAACCGACTTTTATTTTTATACAAACAACCAATTAAAATTTACCTTTGTAATTCTTTGAATGGGTTAAAATATAGTTTAGAACAGAAATCAAAAACTTTAAACTTTAGACTTTCAAACTTTAAACTTATAGTATGTCAGACGAAAAAATAATAGTTGGAATTTCACAGGGTGATATAAATGGAATAGGATTAGAAGTGATTATCAAAACATTTTTAGATCCGCAAATGCTTGAAATTTGTACCCCCGTTGTTTTTAGTTCATTAAAAACAGCGAGTTTTCACCGTAAAGCATTGAACATTGAGGATTTTAGTTTTAATCAGATAAAGGATTTTTCGGAAGTCAACCACAAGCGTGCGAACCTGATTAATGTATACGAAGAAGATGTGACTATTGAACTTGGTAAACAAACTGAAGCTGGAGGTAAATACGCTTTTAAATCCTTAGAAGCCGCAGCATATGCACTGGCACAAGGTAAAATACATGTTTTGGTAACTGCACCAATAAACAAAGAAAATATACAATCAGAAGATTTTAAATTTCCCGGGCATACCGAATATTTAGATGAAAAGTTCGGAGACGGTAACAGCCTAATGTTTTTGGTAAGTAACACATTGAGGGTTGCTGTAGTAACCGGACATATCCCTGTAACCAAGGTAGCGCAAGAGCTTACACAAGAAAAAATTAGTACCAAATTAAGAGCATTGAACCAGTCGTTGATTCAGGATTTTGAGATACGCAAGCCTAAAATCGCTGTTTTAGGGCTAAATCCACATGCAGGTGATAACGGCGTGATTGGCGATGAAGAAAAAAATAGTATTATTCCTGCAATCAATCAATTGAAGGAGGAGGGAATGTTGGTTTATGGTCCTTATTCCGCCGATGGATTTTTCGGAAACGAATCATACAAAAAATTTGACGCTGTTTTGGCGATGTATCACGATCAGGGATTAATACCCTTCAAGACTATTGCCTTTAATTCGGGTGTAAATTTTACTGCCGGTTTACCGGTAATACGTACATCACCTGATCATGGAACTGCATATGATATTGCAGGAAAAAATATCGCATCCGAAGAATCTTTCCGGAGAGCAATTTATACGGCCATCGATATTTATAAAGTAAGAAAATTCTACAAAGAAATTTCGGCACATCCATTAAAAATAAGTCCTATAAAAAGAGAACGCTAAAAAATTGCTTTTCTGAATAGGCGCTTTAAAAACTGCTATCGGATCAACTTTCCTTAATTTGTTCTGAGGCATGGCTTCTTTAAAAATCTTTTTTTTATTCTTTTGTCCTAAAAAATTGGCTATTTGTATGTGAAAATCGGCTAAAAAGTGTATTTTTATCCCGTTTTCGTATAAAAAAGACTAAAATAGCATCAAAATTAATTTCAATCAAAGCTTTGAAGTAAGGCAGATTTTTTTACCTTTGCCCTCTTTCTTAAAAACTTAGAAAAAATGCAGACCAGAAAAGAGTATATCATTCAGTTTGTAGGATTAAGTTTAGGCTTACATGAATATGAGTTTAAGGTAGGTGATTCGTTCTTTAATGACTTTGAATATTCTGAGATTAAACATGCAGCTATTATTGTGAATCTGAATTTATTAAAGCAATCGCAAATGATGGTTTTAGAATTTGAGATTAGAGGCACCGTAAAAACTGAATGTGATCTATGTACGGGAGTGTTTGATCTCCCTTTGAATGGAATACACAAATTAATTGTGAAAGTAGGAGGAAGTGACACAGGGAATGAAGACGATGATATCATAACTATTGCTGCTAATGAACACGAGCTGGATCTAACACAATATATATATGAGTATATCACACTTACATTGCCAATCAAAAGAGTTCATTCTATAGATAAAAAAGGAAATAGTTTATGCGATAAAGAGGTTCTTAACAAGTTGGAGGAATTTATTACAGAGGAAGAAAAGGAAGAAGAAGAAAAGATTGATCCACGTTGGAACAATTTGAAAAACATAAAATTAAATTAGTAAACAGTAAAATTTTAAATCAATAATTCTAAAATTTATAAACAATGCCACATCCAAAGCGAAAATTATCGAGAAGTAGAAGAGATAGCCGTAGAGGTCACGACAAAGCAGTAGCGTCAACACTATCAACATGTTCAAACTGTGGAGCACCAACATTGTATCACCGTGTATGCGGAGAGTGTGGGTACTACAAAGGAAAATTAGCAGTAGAGAAAAAAGTTTCTGCATAGTATTTAGTGATTGCGAAAAAACGAAAATTGCCGGTTCACAAATACTTCGCAATTCGTAAATATTCGTAATTCGTACTTTAGTATTAATTCGTAATTCGAAGGAGTTTATGAAGATAGGTATAGATATTATGGGCGGTGATTTTTCACCGGATGCAACTGTGTCTGGAGCTGTATTGGCTTATAATGAACTACCCAAAGAAGTTCGCCTTGTTTTAATTGGCGACCAAGATCAAATTCTTGCCGGACTTGCTAAAGAAGGAGCAGAAGCGAGTAATTTTGATATTGTACATACTACAGAAATAATAGGTATGGGTGAACACCCTACTAAAGCTTTCACTCAGAAACCCAATTCTAGTATTAGTGTTGGGTTTCATCTTTTAAAAGAGGGCAAGATCGATGGTTTTGCAAGCAATGGAAATACAGGTGCAATGCTTGTAGGATCTATGTTTAGCGTTAAAGCAGTTCCCGGAGTTATTCGTCCGTGTATCACTTCCCTTCTTCCTAAAGAAAACGGCGGAATCGGACTTATTCTTGATGTTGGATCAAATGCTGATTGTAAGCCCGATGTATTGTATCAATTCGGAGTACTCGGTTCTATTTTTGCCGAACATGTTTACGGAATAAAAAATCCAAGAGTAGCCCTATTGAATATTGGTGAAGAACCTGAAAAAGGAAATCTTGTAGCTCAAGCTGCTCATGCCTTGATGAAAGACTCAAAAGATTTTAATTTTATCGGTAATGTGGAAGGTCGCGATCTTTTTAATGATCAGACAGACGTAACAGTTTGTGATGGTTTTACAGGAAACGTTGTTTTGAAACAAGCGGAAGCATTATATACATTGATCCGGAAACGAAAAATTAAAGACGAATATTTTGATCGTTTTAATTATGAAAATTATGGAGGAACTCCTGTTTTAGGAATAAATTCCACAGTAATGATTGGACACGGAATTTCAAATAAAATTGCCGTAAAAAATATGCTCTTGCTAACCAAGAGCATAATAGAAGCAAATCTTACGGAAAAAATTAAACTTGCATTTCAATAATGAAAACTACCGCTGCTATTACCGCTGTTGCAGGATATGTACCTGATTATATTCTTTCTAATACGGAACTAGAAAAACTTGTTCCTACTACCTCAGAGTGGATTGAAACACGTACAGGAATTAAAGAGCGTAGAATACTAAAGGGAGAAGGTTTAGGTACTTCAGATATGTGTGTGCATGCTATCGAATTGCTTTTAAAAAAACGTGGTATATCGGCTTTGGATATTGATATGATTATTGTTGGAACAGTTACACCTGATTATGTATTTCCTTCTACTTCAAATGTTATTTGTGATAAAATTGGTGCAACAAATGCATGGGGCTTTGACCTTTCCGCAGCCTGTTCCGGTTTTGTGTTCGCATTATCAACTGGAGCGCAATTTATTGAAACCGGAAAATATAAAAAAGTAATTGTAGTTGGCGCTGATAAAATGTCGGCAATCTTAGATTATACAGATCGTTCAACTTGTATTATTTTTGGTGATGGTGCAGGTTGTGTTTTATTAGAACCAAATACAGAAGGGTTGGGTTTGCAAGACTCAATTTTAAAGTCAGATGGTTCTGGAAGAAAATATTTACATCAGAAAGCAGGCGGTTCAGTTAAGCCACCAAGTCACGAAACGATAGATGCGAAAGAACACTTTGTTTTTCAGGATGGTCAACCAGTTTTTAAACGTGCTGTTGTAGGAATGGCAGAAGTAAGCGCAGAAATTATGGAGCGTAATAATCTTAATGCAGATGATGTAGCCTGGTTAGTTCCACATCAGGCAAACAAACGTATTATTGAAGCTACTGCAGAGCGAATGGGTTTATCTTCTGATAAAGTAATGTTGAATATTCAGAAATACGGAAATACAACCGGAGGGACAATTCCTTTGTGTTTGTGGGATTATGAAAAGCAATTAAAAAAAGGAGATAACATTGTGATCTCTACTTTTGGTGCAGGCTTTACTTGGGGTGCTATTTATTTAAAGTGGGCATACGATGGAAATAAATAGAGAATAAATAGCAATAGATAATAAAATACAGATATCGAATAGAAAAAAAGGATTTATATGTTTTGACAGTTTATAAAACTTGTTCAACACCAGAGATCTTTATTTACAATTCATTATCTCTTTGAATAATAAATAAATCACTAAAAAAAGTAAGAATGAAACTGAACGAAATTCAAGATTTGATCAAGTTTGTAGCTAAGTCTGGCGTAAGCGAGGTAGAGTTAGAAACGAAAGATGTAAAAATTGTTATCAAAACGCCTGCCGGTAGAAAAGAACAAGTATTTGTTCAATCAACTGCACCGGTTGCTCAGTCAGTAATTCAATCCGCTCCTGCTGTTCAGCAATTAGCTAGTACTGATGTAAAAGCACCCGAAGTAAAAGTAGTAGTGAGTGAAGATGCAAATTATATTACTGTAAAATCTCCAATGATAGGAACCTTCTATCGTTCATCATCTCCTGATAAACCATCATTTGTAAATGTTGGTGATGAGGTGGCAAATGGGAAAGTTATTTGCATCATTGAAGCGATGAAATTATTCAATGAAATTGAATCTGAAGTAAAAGGTAAAATTGTAAAAGTGTTGGTGAATGATGCTACTCCTGTTGAGTATGATCAACCATTATTTTTAGTTGACCCTAGCTAATTTTGAAATTTGGGAATGACTTTAACTCGGAAATGATAATTCCATTTCCAATTAATTGACATTTCATTTTCAGATCTTCAAATTTTTTTAATTTTCAAATTGAAACCATGTTCAAAAAGATATTAATAGCAAATAGAGGAGAAATTGCTTTACGCATTATTCGCACTTGTAAGGAAATGGGAATTAAAACGGTAGCAGTTTATTCAACGGCCGATAAAGATTCTTTGCATGTTAAATTTGCAGATGAAGCGGTGTGTATAGGACCTCCTCCAAGTAAAGATTCCTATTTAAATATACCTAATATTATCTCAGCTGCAGAGATTACCAATGCAGATGCAATTCATCCGGGTTATGGTTTTCTTTCTGAGAATGCTAAATTTTCAAAGATCTGTCAGGAGCATAATATTAAATTTATTGGCGCTACCCCTGAAATGATCAACTCCATGGGAGATAAATCTTCAGCGAAAGCTACCATGATTGCTGCAGGAGTTCCTTGTGTTCCGGGTTCTGAAGGGTTGTTAGAAAGTGCTGAGCAAGCAATTGAACTTGCTCCAAAAGTAGGATATCCTGTTATTATTAAAGCTACTGCCGGTGGTGGTGGACGTGGAATGCGCATCATCTGGAAAGAAGATGAGATGAAAGCAAATTACGAATCTGCTAGTAAAGAAGCAGAAGCTGCTTTTGGAAATGGTGCAATGTATATGGAGAAATATATAGAAGAACCTCGTCATATCGAAATTCAAGTAGTAGGTGATCAGTATGGAAAAGCCTGTCATTTATCTGAAAGAGATTGTTCTATTCAAAGACGTCACCAGAAATTAGCTGAAGAAACGCCCTCTCCATTTATGACGGATGAGTTGCGTGAACGCATGGGTGATGCTGCAATTAAGGCTGCATTAGCCGTGAAATATGAAGGTGTTGGTACGGTAGAATTTTTGGTGGATAAACACCGCAATTTTTATTTCATGGAAATGAATACACGTATTCAGGTGGAACATCCAATCACCGAAGAGGTGATTGATTACGATTTGATTCGTGAGCAAATATTAGTTGCAGCAGGGGTCCCTATTTCCGGAAAAAATTACTATCCGCAACTGCACGCAATCGAGTGCCGCATTAACGCAGAAGATCCATTTAATAACTTTCGTCCCTCACCAGGTAAAATCACTGTATTGCATACTCCGGGAGGACATGGAATTCGTGTTGACTCACATATTTATGCGGGTTATACGATTCCTCCCAATTACGATAGTATGGTTGCAAAACTGATTACGGTTGCTCAAACGCGTGAAGAAGCTATTGCTAAGATGCACCGTGCATTAAGTGAATATGTAATTGAAGGTGTAAAAACTACCATTCCTTTTCATTTGAAATTAATGAAGGATGAGAATTTCATCAAAGGGAATTATACAACGAAGTTTTTGGAAGATTTTCATCTTTCGGAATAATGTATACTTACACGAACAAAAAAATAGATGCCAGAATTTTACTTCTGGCATCTATTTTATGCATCTTAAAATAAAAAAAGCTCAATTCGTGAACCCTCCCCATTTTTATAAATCCCCCTAATCACCATTCTTTTATTTATCAAGTATATTTTTCAGTGCTTTTTCTAATTCAGGAAAACGAAATTTAAATCCTGTAGCACTAATTTTATCAGAAGAAACCCTGCTTCCTTTTAGAAGCATTTCAGACATTTTGCCGAACATTAGTTTTAAGGCAAAAGCAGGAATGGCAGGAAACCAAAACGGTGCATTTAAAACTTTCGCTAATGTTTTTGTAAATTCTTTGTTAGTTTTTGGGTCGGGAGATACTGCGTTATATGCTCCGTGCATCGTTTCATCTTCGATTGCTTTAATGAATATATTGCAGATATCGTCAATGTGTATCCATGGGATATATTGCTTTCCATCTCCAATAGCAGAACCAATTCCCAATTTTACAGGCCCCATCATTTTTGGCAATGCTCCTTCCTTTTTTGCAAGTACAATTCCAGATCGGATAATGACAGTTCTTATTCCTGCATTTTCAAATTGATAGGCAGTTTGTTCCCACAAACGACACGTTTCTCCAAGGAAATCGTTGCAGGGAGGATCTGTTTCATTAAATATTTTTTCAGAAGTTACGGCGCCGTAATATCCTACAGCAGAAGCAGAGATAAAGGCTTTTAATTTTATTTTCTTCTTTTTTACTTCTTCAAAAATCAAGTTGCCCGATTTTACTCGACTATCAATTATACGTTGCATTCTTTCTTCTGTCCACCTGCGCTCACCTATATTTTCTCCAGCAAGATGTACGATATATTCTACATTTTCTAATGCTTCTTTATCAATCGTCTCTTTTTTCAAATCCCAAGTAAACGTAGGAATTTTATTATGGTAGTTATTTTTTCTGCTTAATACGGTTACATGATAACCACATTGTATTAATTTATCAGAAAGATATTTTCCAACGAATCCGTTTCCACCAGTTATTAATACATTTTTCATTTTCAATAAAAAATTGTTGGTTCATTTTAAAAGTATTCAATTTTATGAATTACTTATATACTATCAACAAGTAGTTATCATCTTTGTTTACACAAAAATGATGTCAATAAAATAAAGTATAGAAAGACGTTTTTTTCTGAATGGGACAGAAGGAAATAAAAGACTTATTTTATTATTTTAGTTTACAAAGATGTTTTTAATAATTACGATTCACACTGATTAAAATCAATGATGAATGTCAGTTACATCACAAGTACTCTATTATTTATGTTTTGTTCTGATTTTATGACTATAAATAATAGAATTGGACCATATCGGATTTTTATTCGTATGATTTTAATCATCTTGGTATATGAAAATGTTCAGTCGATTGAATTCAAAAAAAATATAATTTTGTGGAATGGAATTCAAAAATATAATATATATTCTTCCTCTTTTTATATTTGGTTGCAAGGGGAGTGTAGAAGAAATTAGTCCAACGGTAGAATCAATTTCAGAATCTATTTATGCATCAGGAATAGTAAAAAGCAAAAACCAGTATCAGGCATATGCAATTATTAATGGCATTGTTGATAAAGTTTTTGTTGAAGAAGGAGATACCGTAAAAAAAGGCACTCCAATTTTATCGGTATCAAATGAAACGCAGCGTTTGTCGACAGAAAATGCAGAATTAGCAGCAGCATTTTCAGATTTTAATGCAAATCAGGGGAAATTGAGTGACGCGAGATCTTCAATTGAATTTTCAAGAAACAAAATGAAGAATGATTCTTTACTAATGAACCGTCAGACTATATTGTGGCAACAACAAATTGGAACTAAGGTAGAACTAGAACAACGTGAGTTAGCATATCAGAATTCTAAAAACAGTTACGCCTCTTCACTTGTAAAATTTGATGATCTGAAACGGCAGTTAAATTTTTCCTCTTCCCAATCAAAAAAGAATTTACTGATTTCTACTAAATTGGAAAGTGATTACACTTTAAAAAGTGAAATGGAAGGGATGGTTTACAGTATTTCAAAATCAAAAGGTGAATTAGTGAGTATACAATCACCACTTGCAGTTATTGGAGATTCTAGAAATTTTATTTTAGAAATGCAGGTAGATGAATTTGATATTTTAAAAATAAAAAAAGGCTTAGCTGTAATTTTAACCTTAGATAGTTATAAAGGAAAAGTATTTGAAGCCATTGTTACAAAGATCAATCCGATGATGAATGAACGCAGCAAAACTTTTCTGATAGAAGCTGAATTTTTAAAACAACCAGAAATTTTATATCCAAATATCACGTTTGAAGCGAATATTGTTATTCAGTCAAAAGAAAATGCAATACTAATACCAAGAGATTATTTATTGAACGATTCAATTGTCGTAAAAAGTAATGGCGATAAAGTTATTGTAAAGACAGGATTAAAGGATTATCAGAAAGTTGAAATCCTATCTGGTATAAGATCAGAAGATCATCTTATAAAACCGGAAGAATGAAATTTAATCTTATAGCAAGTATTTCACGTTCATTATTGATGGCTCGTTGGCGACAAACACTTGTTGCCGCAATAGGAGTGACATTTAGTATCACAATGTTTGTGGGTCTGCTTAGTTTTATGTCGGGTCTGAACGATCTTCTTGATGGGCTTATATTAAACAGGACACCACACATTCGTTTATACAATGAAATTTTACCTTCAAAAAATCAACCAGTTGATCAAGCTATGCTGTTCAAGGAGCGGCATAATTTTATAAGTTCTATAAAACCTAAAAATGAACGTTTAGAAATATATAACAATACAGCCGTAATTAAAGCATTAAAAAATGATGATCGTGTATTGGGGATAGCCCCAAAAATTACTGCTCAGGTATTTTATAATGTTGGCGGAATTGATCTTACTGGTGTCATAAATGGAATTGATGTTGAAGGAGAAAATAAATTATTTTCGTTTAGTGATTATGTAACTTCAGGCAACTACATTGATCTAAAAAACACTCCTAACAGTATTATTCTTGGGAAAGGAGCAGCAGATAAAATGCTTGCAGAGATAGGCGATGTTATTCAGGTAACTACAGCAAAAGGTGAACGTAAGCAGTTAAAAGTGGTTGGTTATTTTGAATCTGGTTTGTTAGAAATAGACAAAGTACAGAGTTATGCATCGATCAATACCACACAAAAACTTTTAGGAGAATCGAATAATTACATAACAGATATTCAGATTAAGCTGAAGAATATGTTAATAGCGCCTCAACTTGCCAAAGAATATCAGCATTTATTCAATGTTGAGGCGGTAGACATTCAAACGGCTAATTCTCAATTTGAAACAGGTAGTAGTGTTCGTACATTAATTTCCTATGCAGTAGGAATAACATTATTGATTGTAGCTGGTTTTGGTATTTACAATATTCTGAATATGATGATTTATGAAAAAATGGATTCTATAGCTATCTTAAAAGCTACTGGTTTTTCAGGAAAAGATGTAAATAATATCTTTACAACGATAGCATTAAGCATTGGTATTTTTGGCGGTTTGCTCGGTTTATTATGTGGTTATGGACTATCAGCATTGATAGATCAAATTCCATTTGATACACCTTCTTTGCCTACAATCAAAACGTATCCAATAAATTACAATCCTAAGTTTTACCTTATTGGTGCAGTTTTTTCTATTGTTACAACCTATTTGGCAGGTTATTTACCCTCGCGTAAAGCAAGTAAAATTGATCCTGTAATAATTATCAGAGGTAAATAGTATGAACGAAAAAGTACTTGAGGCGATAAATATTTCTAAATATTTTCATGATCCTTTGACAATGCAGGTGTTGAACAATGTTAGTTTTTCGATGCATAAAGGAGAATTTGTTTCTATTATTGGTAAGTCGGGATGTGGTAAATCAACACTGCTTTATATTTTATCTACGATGGATACCGATTACGAAGGCGATCTGATTATAGATGGTGTGCGCATGAGAACTAAAAACGAATCGGAGTTGGCTCAAGTTAGAAACGAGAAAATAGGTTTTGTATTTCAGTTTCATTATTTGTTGAATGAGTTTTCTGTTTTAAGAAATGTGATGATGCCCGGATTAAAATTGGCGAATTTTTCGGAAAAAGAAGTGGAAGACCGGGCGTATCAAAAATTAAAAATTCTGGGAATAGAAAGTGAGGCATTAAAGCGTCCAAATCAATTATCGGGTGGGCAAAAGCAGCGTGTAGCAATTGCTAGAGCCTTGATTAATGATCCCTTGATAATAATGGGAGATGAGCCTACAGGTAATTTGGATAAAAAGAACAGTGAAGTAGTTTTTGATATTTTTACAGAATTGGCTCAGGTGTATAATCAGTCGCTTTTGATTGTAACTCATGATAATGAATTTGCAGCCCGCACCAAACGTATTATTGAAATGGAGGATGGAAAAATAATTAAAATGTAAGTTCTCTTTTAAAATATTGGAAGAAGTTCCGTTTATTTCCTATCCAATTTACGTTTAGTTTTATTATTTTGAATTTACTTAGTATTCTCTTTTTATTTTTTCATTTAAAATATAATCTTTGATTTTATATTAATTATTAGCACTCTGTTTTTTGTATTTATTTACATTTTATTTCTACTCTTGTGATAAGATATCCAGTTATTAATATTGTACATTCCTTCTTCATTGTGTTTTGAAATAACATTTATTTTAGTATACTCGTGGAATCTTTAGCTAGTAAAGAAACTGTAATTATTGGTTGAATGATAAGAGATAAAGGTTGTAAGATGATTGTGGTCTTTTCTAAAACTTGCAGCATGTTGAAAAATTGATTCCCCCCATTTATTAGTGTTATGACAATGTTTGCAATTTTCTTTTATCAAAATATGAAAATGATCATTCGGCTTTTGATGGCATAAAGCGATATCGCTTTTGATTAAAAGTAATACTTGATTAAATCTGATTGAGTTTTTCCAACTTAGGTTTTTTTGACAACTATTGGATTTCATTGTAACTCAACAATAGTCGTTAAAAAATCATTAAAGAGTACAAAATTAGAAAATGAAAACTTGTTTTATAAAAATTGGAATTTTCATTTGTCTGTTTTAGTCATCATCGTCTTCATTTTTCACCCCTTTTGAAGTGCTATCAGTAGTGGAATTAATTTCTGTATGTCTTATTTTTCCTCCTAAATAGCCTGTTCTTGCAACCAGTCCGAAGCTGATAAAGGAAATAAATAAAATTAATAATGCTACAGTTCTTGTCAATGGTGATTTTTTAAGCGTAATCACTAAGCCTAACAAGGAGACAACTCCCAATACGATGAAGGATATTAAAGCAAAAAGCGCAAATGCTTCGTGCTTCATTATTGTTTCTTCGATGACACCTTGTAAATTTTCTACACTTTCTTCGGCGGCTTCACCTGTTGAATATGCAATACCTGCTCCTATAGCAGCTATTATCAAAAGATTGTAAGCGGCAATTATTGTTTGATTACTTTTTGTCCATACACCATGCGCTAGGACAAGTCCACCTAATATTGAACCGAAAATAGGTAGGTGCGTAATTAGTAAGTGAATATGTGTTTGATTCATTTTTTTTAGTGTTTTAGACAAATGTAGAATAGGAATATTTGAGAAAGAATGATAAGCGTCATTATAAACAACTTATTCGTTCAATTTTAATTTGAATCCTTTAATCATTCGTTTCACAATTTTCTAATTTATGTTTATACTAAAAAATTTACCAGATAGATTATCAGTCAAATATCTTCTTTCAAAGTCAGGATGTGTGAATTTAAAAATTTATTAACGATTGGACCATTTTGCTTAAAATGGTTAGAGTCATTTCTATTTTAGATATAGTAAAATAGAAATACATTTAGAACCCTAATAATTAGGTTGTAAGTATATTAAAAAAGGGAGTTGGAGTTTTATTCAATAAAAACCAATCATTTTCTTTGCTTCAAAAACGCTTCGCATCCGTTTGTTCGAAAAAACAGGAGTAGGAATTATTTAATGTCGTAATTTATTTATTTTATTTTGACAACACTTTCAAACTTTATTATATTTTTAGAATCTGTATTTATAATTTGTAGTTTTCTTCCAAAAAAACATTCACCAAACTGTTCGTATAGCCGATATTATTGATTAACGTTGTTAACCACCCGCACAGGAATAATTTCAATTTTCATATAAGGATAGTAGGGCAAGGTTGACAGTTTTGTATGGACATCTTCAGAATCAGTAGCCATCATTATAATAAAAATTCCAGACATGTCAAGTTTAATAAAAGTATCTACAATCGTCCCATTTTGTTCAAGTTCTTTAACAAGCTCTTGTTCTCTTGGGAGAAGTTTCATTCTTGTTTCGGTATCTAATCCATTTAATTGGATATTCAGCATAAATTTTTTCATTTTACTTCATGGTATAATTAAAAGTTTCCTTTGAGTTTCTTGCTTTTTTGAATGCGAACCCTGATTACAAAGTTAATAAATATTGTCTTTAAAAATCAATTTGCCAAATGAAAGCTAACGTGCTTTGCTTGCTGACGATTATTTAGTCATTTCAATTTCTGAAGTAAGTGTATGTATTTTAGTATTATTTTTTGAGAAAGGGATGTGATTTTTTTTAAAAGCTTTAGTATAGTTTGGCTTAGTATGACTTTAAATATATATGCAAGGATTGTCTGTTTTATAATCTTATACCAATTACTAAAATGTCGTCAACTTGCTCTGTTCCACTTCTCCAGTTTTCTAAAAAATTTTCTAAGTACTGTTTCTGTTCCTCCATAGTCATGCTTTGAATGCTGAGCAAAATATTTTTCAATTTTTTTGTCATTAATTTTTTACTATCATGTCCGCCAAACTGATCAGCGTAACCGTCTGTAAAAATATAAAACGTGTCGTCTTGTTGTAATTCTATTTCGTGCGTTTCAAAATAATGCGCTTCATTTGTCAATCCACCAATTGCAACTTTGGTTGCTTTTATAACTTCCACTTCTGATTGCCCCTTTCGTATGATCCATAAAGGTCGGTTTGCGCCAGCGTAATTTACAACACGGTTTTTTGTGTTTAACTTGCAGATTACAATGTCCATTCCGTCTCTTGTCGATTCATTCTTGTTTGATTGTTTTAAAGTGTTTTTCACTCCTTTATTTAACAGCGATAATAGTTCACTTGTGTTATTACTCTGCTGAACAGCATCTTTTATTCGTTCAGAACCAACCATACTCATAAATGCACCCGGAACACCGTGGCCTGTGCAATCAGCAGCGGCGATAATAATATTCGATTCATTATTTTTGTGAAAGAAATAAAAATCTCCACTTACGATGTCTTTTGGTTTAAAGAGGATAAAACTATGCGGCAACGAAGCGTAAATCTCTTTTGTGTCTGGAAGAATTGCTTGCTGTATGCGAAGTGCATAATTGATGCTGTCTGTAATATTTTTAAGTGCTTCTGCGAGCTTTTCACTTTTTTCTTCTACTATTTCTTTTTGCTTTTCTGTTTCTTCATTCGCCAATTCAATTTTTTCTTTTTCTTTTCTTATAATTACTGTTGCCATTCTTACTTCCTCAGTAAGTTTTATTGCTCGTGTTCTTAATTGTCTTCCGTTCCACCAAACAATTAAAAGAAATGAAGTAGTAATTAACAAAACATAAATAGAATAAGCCCACCATGTTTTCCACCATGGCGAGCGAATTGTAAATGTGTAATTCAATTCATTACTCCAATAACCTTCGCTGTTCATTGCTTTTACTTGAAACGTATAAGTGCCGGGTGGTAAGTTGCCATACGTTGCTTGGGTGCGACTGGTGATGGCACTCCAGTTTTGATCTAATCCAGCTAATTTATATTTGTATTTTACTTTTGTATTTTGCTTTTGGGTGATACCAATAAAATTAAACGTTAAGTAATTGTTGTTGTATACTAAACTTAAATGCTTAGGCAAGCTATACCATTTTGTTAGGCCATCAAACTTAAAATCACAAACACGTGCGCCATTTCCAAGCGTGAGAGGACTATCTTTTTTCTTTTCTAAGTTGACCCAGGGAATATTTTCATTAAACAATTCGATACCTGTTAGTTGTATGTTGGGAGCAACAGTATCTGGCCTTTCACCCTCTGGATGAAAAGCGGTGAGCCGATCATTGGCAGCAATCCAAATGGTGCCCTTTTTATCTTCAAAAATAGTTTTGCCTCCTATTACACCAATACCATAAAAACCATCTTCATAGGTGTAATTTTTAAAGAAATTTTTTTCTTCAGCACCTTTAGATGCATTGCCATTTTTAGAAAAAAAGAATAAGGCCTCCTTTTTTTCGGGGCTTAGCTTGCTCAAGCCAAACCGAGTTCCAAACCAAAGGTTTCCGCTTTTGTCTTCTAACATGGATAAAACAGCATTACTAATCAAGCCTTCTTTTTCTGTAAAATGGGTAAAGGATTTAATACGTTTTCCGTTTTTATTTTTAAGGTCGTATTGTAATCGTTGAGGAATAATTGCACCACTTTTTTCTGCAGCTTCTATCGCTTCCACGCGGTTTCCATCGTACTTGCATACGCCACCGCCATTTGTTCCAAACCAAAGATTTCCGCTTTTGTCTTCTAACATTGACAAAACAATGTTATTACTCAAACCTTCTTTTTCTGTAAAATGGGTGAAGGATTTAATAAGTTTTCCGTTTTCTCTTTTAAGGTCATGTAGTGTTCCCTCGGGAATGGTTTCGCCTCTTTGCAATGCCGCTTCTATTGCCTCCACTCGGTTTCCATCGTACTTGCATACTCCACCGCCATTTGTGCCAAACCAAATATTTCCGCTTTTGTCTTCCAACATCGATTTAACAAAATTGTTGCTCAAGCCTTCTTTTTCAGTAAAATGGGTGAAGGATAAACCATCGTACTTGCTGACTCCATCGCCATTTGTGCCAAACCAAATATTTCCGCTTTTGTCTTCCAACATCGATTTAACAAAATTGTTGCTCAAACCTTCTTTTTCTGTAAAATGAGTAAAGGATGAACCATCGTATTTGTTTACACCACCATCAATGGTTCCAACCCATAGGTTTCCGCTTTTGTCTTCTAAAATTGACAAAACACTATTATTGCTGAGCCCTTCTTTTTCTGTAAAATGCGTAAAGGATTTCCCGTCATATTTATCGACTCCACCTAACGTGCCGAACCAAAGGTTTCCGCTTTTGTCCTCTAATATCGACAAAACAATATTATTACTCAAGCCTTCTTTTTCTGTAAAATGGGTGAAGGTTTTTCCATCGTACTTGCTGACTCCACCGTCACTGGTGCCGAACCAAATATTTCCGCTTTTGTCTTCTAGTACTGAACTAACAATATTATTACTCAAGCCTTCTTTTTCTGTAAAATGGGTGAAGGATTTAACAAGTTTTCCGTTTTCTATTATAAGGTCTTGTTGAATTCGCTCGGGAATGGTTTCGCCTCTTTGCAATGCAGCTTCTATAGCTTCCACTCGGTTTCCATCGTATTTGCTGACTCCACCGCCAATGGTTCCAAACCAAACATTTCCGCTTATGTCTTCTAACATAGACAAAACAATATTATTACTCAAGCCTTCTTTTTCTGTAAAATGGGTGAAGGATGAACCATCGTACTTGTTCACTCCACCGCCGTCTGTTCCGAACCAAATATTTCCGCTTTTATCTTCTAACATTGACAAAATAGTATTGTTGCTCAAGCCTTCATTTTTTGTAAAATGGGTGAAGGATTTAACAAGTTTTCCGTTTTCTCTTTTAAGGTCTTGTTGTGTTCCGTGGGGAATGGTTTCGCCTCTTTGCAATGAAACTTCTATTGCCTCTACTCGGCACCCATCGTACTTGCATACTCCACTGCCAATAGTTCCAAACCAAATATTTCCGCTTTTGTCTTCTAACATAGACACAACAATATTATTACTCAAGCCTTCTTTTTCTGTAAAATGGGTGAACGATGAACCATCGTACTTGTTCACTCCACCGCCCTCTGTTCCGAACCAAATGTTTCCGCTTTTGTCTTCTAAGATCGACCTAACAGTATTCTTGCTCAAGCCTTCTTTTTCAGTAAAATGGGTGAAGGATAAACCATCGTATTTGCATACTCCGGCGCCCTCTGATCCGAACCAAATGTTTCCGCTTTTATCTTCTAACATGCTCCTAACGAAATTATTGCTCAAGCCTTCTTTTTCAGTAAAATGGGTAAAGGATTTCCCGTCGTACTTGCTTACCCCGCCGCCGTTGGTGCCGAACCAAATATTTCCGCTTTTGTCTTGTATCATACAAGTTATTGTACTGTGCTTTAAACCTTGCAATTTACCAAAAGAGGAAAAGGATTGTGGATTGTTGTCTTTGATGTGAGGGTCTTTTGCAAGGGTTATTTCGGGAATACCTGCAACAAAAGCACTGTCCCTAGCGGGTACTTTTTTAGGAAGTAAAAAAGTGTCGCTGCCTAGTGAGCTTAAGCGCGGTGTTCCTGCTAAATGGATGTTGGTAGCTATT
>CANIFU010000020.1 GCA_947466965.1 Bacteroidota bacterium | reverse complement strand
GCATTCTTGTTGGATGATGCTATCGATACGGCTTCTACTTCAGCTAAAATAAGAGCTATGATAACGTTGGGTGTGCCATATCCTAAAGGTTACGATAAAATTGCAAATGTTGATTTGATGAAACAAGCAGATTCAATAGCTACAAATCTGAAAAAAGATAAGATTGAAACGGCAAGTGACAGAGAGATTATTGCGATAATAGCTTACTTGCAAAGGCTAGGAAAAGACATTAAAGCGAGTCATAAACCAACTGTAAATAAATAACGAATATGAAATTTATTAATTATTTAGAATCAATAGCGGGAATTGAAGTGTTTCCATTGATTTCATTAACCTTATTTTTTTCTTTTTTTGTTGTGCTTACAATCTGGGTTTTGAAAGTAGACAAAAAAAGAATTATGGAAATGAAAAATATTCCAATGAACGAATCAAATGAGTCAAAACAGTAATACTATTTTATTTATGAAAAAAAATATTTTCGACAAAATTTCTTTCAACCGTAAGATTACTCTGAAGTATATTCTGACTGGTATGATACTTTTAATAACAATGAGCGGTTTTGCCCATTCGAACATAAAAGACGATAATTATGATACATTGTTATTGTTTTCAAATCCTCTCTTTTTGGCAATGCTAAGTATTATTGTTTTGTTAATTATTATTATTTCCGTTTTAGGGGATGTTCTAAAAAATGTTGGTGAAGTAACAAAAGAGAGAAGAAAAAACAATAACAACATGAAGATTGTTGGTGTGGTTTTTGGCCTTTTGTTTTTTTCAAGCAAAACATCAATTGCTCAACAAGCTTTTTTGAGTTTCAACGTTGAAGCTGGAATTGGAGGGTTAAGTGAAGGCTTGTTTTATTTATTGCTGACATTAATAGCTTTAGAACTAGTTATCATAGCTGTACTCATAAATTTGATAAAACTACTTGCAAAAGCAGAAAGAGTAAGCGTTGAAGAGCCTGTGTCTGCAGAAGTAGAAGCACCTTCACTCTTAGATAAGTTTAATGCTTCTGTTTCAATTGAAGATGAAGGTGCAATTATGTTCGACCATGAATATGATGGTATTCGAGAACTTGATAATGATCTTCCTCCTTGGTGGAAATATGGTTTTTACATGACAATTGTTTTTGCTTTTTTTTATCTAGTGCACTTTCATGTTTCCTCAACTGGCGACCTCCAGATTGCTGAATACAATAAATCGGTAAAAGCTGCTCATGAGGCAAAAGAAGCATTTCAAAAATTGATGTCTGATAATGTTTCTGAAGAAAATGTTAAAATGATTACAGACAAACATGAATTACAAGAGGCCGAAAAATTGTTCAAAGAAAATTGCGCTGCTTGTCATGGTCAACTTGGTGAAGGTGGAGTAGGGCCAAATCTTACAGATAATTATTGGGTGCATGGTGGTAGTCTGAAAGATATTTTTACTACAATTAAATATGGTTGGCCTGATAAAGGTATGAAGTCATGGCAGGCAGACTTATCCCCAAAAAAAATCAATGAATTATCCAGTTATATTAAGAACTTATTGGGAACAAATCCTCCTAATCAAAAAGAAAAACAAGGGGAATTGTATTCAGAAGTTAGTGCAATTCAGGATTCGGTTGCCACAGATTCTGCTGCTGTCGATAGTTTAAAAACAATGTTACCTAAATTGGATAGTATTAAGGTTGGGAATAAATAATAAATATGAAGGATCAGGATCAAAAAAGTAGTGAGTCGTTTCGTGATTCGATTGGAACAATAGATGAGGAGGGTAAACGGTCATGGATCTATGCACAAAAACCTGCTGGTTCTTTATATAACAAAAGAACGCTCCTGAGTATTGCTTATTTAATTGTATTTTTTTCATTGCCTTTTATTAAAGTAGGGGGAGAGCCGCTTTTCTTAGTTAATATTCCTGCAAGGAAATTTATTTTATTCGGGGCCGTTTTTTGGCCCCAGGATCTTTTTCTTTTTGTATTAGGAATGCTTACGTTCATTGTTTTTATTGTTTTATTTACCGTTGTTTTTGGGAGGGTTTTTTGTGGCTGGGCCTGTCCCCAAACAATTTTTATGGAAATGGTTTTCAGGAAAATTGAATATTGGATCGAAGGTGATGCCAGCCGTCAGAAAGCCTTGAACAAAAAGCCATGGGACTCCGATAAAGTGATTAAAAAAAGTTTAAAAATAAGTGCTTTTTTTTTAGTCTCTTTTGTTATCGCAAATACTTTTTTAGCTTATATCATTAGTGTTGACGACCTGTTTCAATTATATCGCGAAGGGTTAGCCACTAATGTAGGTACATTTATTTCATTGTTGATTTTTACTTCTGTTTTCTTTTTTGTTTATCTGTGGTTCAGAGAGCAGGTTTGTATTGTCGTTTGTCCTTATGGTCGTTTACAAGGTGTGTTACTCGATAAAAACTCCATTATTGTTGCTTATGATTATATCCGTGGTGAAAGCAGATCTAAATTTAAAAAGAACGAAGTAAGAACAACTGGAGATTGTATTGATTGTGCGCAGTGCGTTAAAGTTTGCCCTACAGGAATTGATATCAGAAATGGTACACAGTTAGAATGTATTAATTGTACCGCCTGTATCGATGCCTGTGATCACATGATGAACAGTGTTGGTTTGCCGGAAGGACTGATTCGTTTTGATTCGGAAAACGGAATTGCAAATAAGCAAAAACTTAAAATTACCTCCCGTATAATAGCGTATTCTGCGGTATTGATTCTCTTGTTAGGTATATTGGTTGTTTTGTTAGCTAGCAGGTCTGATGTGGAAACAACCGTGATGAGAACTCCCGGGATGTTGTATCAGGAACAACCGAACAATAGAATAAGCAATTTGTATAACATTAAACTGGTTAATAAAACACATAATCTCTTGCCTGTAATTTTGAGGTTAGAATCTTTGAAAGGTGAAATAAAAATGGTAGGAAAAGATACCCTTTATGTGCAAAAAGAAAATATTACAAGTGGAGAGTTTTTTGTGATCATTGACCGTCAAGTACTTAAAAATAGGAAAACAGAACTGGAGATTGGTGTTTATACAGAAGGGAAAAAGATAGAATCTGTTAAAACTAATTTTCTCGGACCTAATTCAAGATCAATTCCAAACTAAATTTTATAATGATGCTGAAACTTAATTGGGGTACCAGAATCGCAATGCTATATATCGGATTTGTAGCATTGATAGCAGTAATGATAACGTTGAGTATGCGCCAGAAAATTGAGTTGGTGAGTGATGATTATTATGATAAAGAATTGGTTTTTCAAACGAAGATCGATGAAATGAATAATGCAAACGCGCTATCAGGGAAGGTCGATCATTCTATTGAGGATAATTTTTTTGTAATTCATTTCCCAACTGAATTTAAAGATCGTGTTGTATCCGGAAATGTTTTGTTTTTCAGACCATCCGATTCTTCCAAGGATTTAAAAACTGAAATTAAACTTGATGCAGACCTGAACCAGAAAATTGATCTTAAATCTTTAAGTAAGGGGATGTATAAGATGCAGGTTTCGTGGAGTGTGGATAATACACCTTATTTTTCTGAAGAAACTATAGTAATTCCTTATCTGCAATGACCATATTCTGGACGGCACTTACATTGGGTTTTTTAGGAAGTTTTCACTGCGTAGGAATGTGCGGACCTATTGCGCTTGCTTTACCTCTGAATAGAGAAAGTCTTTTTTCAAAAATTTCAGGTGCCTTGCTTTACAATTTTGGCAGGGCATTTACGTATGCATTATTAGGTGCCTTGTTTGGTTTACTGGGACAAAGTTTCGTGTTTGCCGGATATCAGCAAGCGTTATCGATCACAATCGGTGTTTTAATTCTAATCATGGTTTTTCTTCCGTCTAAAATTTCAAATAGATTTAAGCTTACTTCGTTCATTTATTTCTACATGGGAAAAGTCAAACAGAAATTAGCCATCCTATTTAAAAAAAGCGGTTACTCTTCACTTTTTTTTATCGGTACTTTAAACGGACTACTTCCTTGTGGTTTGGTTTATCTGGGTATTGCGGGAGCTATTTCAACTGGTAATAGTTTAGATGGTGGTTTTTTTATGTTTCTTTTCGGTTTGGGAACATTGCCTGCCATGCTCGCGCTTGCATTGTTGAGCAGTTCTATCAGTGTAAATTTCAGATCAAGATTCAATAAAGCGGTTCCTGTATTTGTAGTTTTTATGGCATTGCTATTAATTCTCAGAGGATTAAATTTAGGTATTCCTTATGTAAGCCCTGAAATGTCTTCTACTGCTCCTAAATGTTCTAAATGTTGTCATAAATAAGATGTATTGGAAGAGACATAGTCATGATGATATTAAACGCATTGTTTTTAATGCTTTAAATGAAAATTCCAGCTATGACTCAACAAATATTCTGGGGTTGCCAGGAACCTATCTCGACAGAGAGACATTTTATGATGATGCACCCTTTTTAGATGATGCTCCATTTTTATCTACTCTCATAGCTAATCCTAATCACATCGGTTGTCATACCTTAACTGAACAGGATCACGAGGACGTTTTTAAAGGGACTCAGAATATTGAGATCGATTTAATCCGAATGTGTGCTGAAGAAATATTTGGTGGTAACTCTCAAGGACAAGATGGATATGTTGCTTCTGGAGGAACGGAAGCAAATATTCAGGCGTTGTGGATTTATCGTAATTATTTTATGAAAGAAAAAAATGCTTCGGTCGATGATATTGCTATCGTTTATTCTGAAGATAGCCACTATTCCATGCCCAAAGGTGCTAATCTGTTGAACCTTGCTTCAATTGTTTTGAGTGTTGAAGAAAATACAAGAAAGATAAAACTTGATGAATTGTCCAGGAAAATAAAAGCTGCACAAATAAATGGAATAAAACATTTTATAGTTGTTCTGAATCTTTCGACAACGATGTTTGGTTCTGTTGATGATATTTCTTCCATTACAGAATACTTTGTTTCTGAAGAGTTGTCTTTTAAATTGCATATCGATGCCGCATTTGGAGGTTTTATTTATCCATTTACAAATCCGGAGAATAAATTTAATTTTCAAAATCCACACATTAATTCTATTACTATTGATGGTCATAAAATGTTGCAATCACCATATGGTACTGGAATATTTCTGATCCGGAAAGGATACATGGAATATGTTTGCACCAATGAAGCGCAATATGTTCCTGGAAAAGATTATACATTGTGTGGAAGCCGTTCTGGTGCCAATGCTGTTGCAGTATGGATGATTTTGCAGATTCACGGATCAGAAGGGTGGAAGCTGAAAATGCAGCTACTGAATGATAAAGCTGAACGGTTATGTTCAAAATTAGATGCTTTGAATGTGTTCTATTTCAGAAATCAACACTTAAATATTATTGCTATAAAAAGTAGTTTTATCCCTGATGCACTTGCAAAAAAATATCATTTGGTTTCGGACAGCTATGAACATACCCCCAAGTGGTATAAAATAGTAATTATGCCGCATGTCAAACAAGGAACTTTAGATTCTTTTATAAATGAACTACAAACGGAAATTAACTTAAAAACACAACCATGTACATAGAGCAAATTTATACAAACTGTTTAGCACAGGCTTCGTATTATATCGAATCAGAAGGACTTGTTGCAATCGTTGATCCAATGCGTGACATTGATATCTATATGGATATCGCAAAAAAAAGAAATGCCAAAATAAAATATATTTTAAATTCGCATTTTCATGCTGATTTTGTTTCCGGCCATCTTGATCTTGCTTCTAAAACGGACGCAATTATTGTTTTCGGTCCTAATGCGGCTCCAAAATACAGCGCATTTATTGCAAAAGATGATGAATTGATTCAGTTGGGAAAAATAAAAATTCAGGTACTTCATACACCCGGACATACAATTGAGTCATCTTGTTTTTTAGCGATCGATGAACAGGATTTACCGTATGCACTTTTTAGCGGTGATACCTTGTTTATCGGAGATGTTGGACGCCCGGATCTAATGAGTGGAAACCTCAGTAAAGAAACTTTAGGAGCGATGCTTTTTGATTCACTTGAAAACAAGATTAAAAAATTGTCTGATTCCGTAATTGTATATCCCGGACACGGAGCCGGTTCTGCTTGTGGTAAAAATCTTGGGAAAGAAACAATGTCGACAATCGGGGAGCAGAAAAAATTTAATTATGCCCTTGGAAATATTAGCAAAGATGAATTTGTGAGGATCGTTACAAGCGATCAGCCTCCCGTTCCTGCTTATTTCTTTAAAGATGCACAGATTAATATCAACGGATACCAAAACCTTGATTCGGTTTATGAAAAATGCTTAAAAGCACTTTCTTCTGGGGATATTGAAAACGAATTGGCTAACGGTGCCATGGTTTTGGATACCCGTTCTTCTGATGAATTTTCTTCTTGTTTTATTGCCGGTGCCGTTAATATTGGTCTGGACGGGCAATTTGCTATTTGGGTAGGTACATTGATAAGTATAGAACAACCTCTTGTAATAGTTGCCGATAAAGGAAGAGAAAAAGAAGTGATTACACGCTTAGCTAGAATCGGATTTGAAAACGTGAAAGGATACGTTGCAGATATGGGCGCATGGAAAGGGAAAACGGATACAATTAGTTCTGTTGGATTTGAAAGTCTTGATTTGAAACTTGCCAATTCTGTATTTACTATTTTGGACGTAAGAAGATCTACTGAAGTAGAAACGGCAAAAATCAAAGAATCTGTTCACATTTCTCTTCATGAATTGAATCAAAAAATGATTGAACTTGACAAAAATAAAACGATCGTAGTTTATTGTATAAGTGGTTATCGTTCAATGATCGCTTGCTCTATGCTCAGACGGAATGGATTTGAAAAAGTACTCAATGTAACAGGTGGAATTAATCTTGTAAAAGAAAAACACCCCGAATTAATAGAAGCACAATAGATGAATATAATTCGAATAACGAAGGAATTTAATTTCGAAATGGCGCATGCATTGTTTGGATACGATGGTCCCTGTAAAAATATTCATGGACACTCGTATCAACTTTCCGTTACAGTAAAAGGGAAACCTATCATTACACAGGGAAATTCAAAACAAGGTATGATCATGGATTTTACGGATCTTAAATCTATTGTAAAACCAATTGTTGAGAGCCTTGATCATGCTACTATTTTAAATGGAAGTTCCGAGCACAAAAATTTATCACTGAATAATTCATTGTTTAATAAGCTTGTATTGGTTGATTATCAACCCACCTGCGAGAATATGCTCATTGATATCGCTATCCGGATTAAAAAACAGTTGCCGGATGAAATTCAATTACATCATTTAAAATTACGTGAAACGCCAACTTCTTATGCCGAATGGCATGTGGATGATAATTTATAACATATGAATCTGATCAAAAAATATAATGTAGCCGGACCGAGGTACACCAGTTATCCAACAGTCCCATACTGGGATACAGATGTTCCTGAACTGCCAGATTGGGAGCATGCTGTTAAATTCACGTTTGATGAAACCAATGCTTCGGATGGTATATCCATTTATATTCATTTGCCATTCTGTGAAAGTTTATGCACCTACTGTGGATGCAATACGCGGATAACAAAAAATCATTCTGTTGAGCCAGTGTATCTTCAAGCTGTTCTTAAGGAATGGAAATTGTATCTCAATTTGTTTAAGGACAAACCACGTATCAAAGAAATTCATTTAGGTGGAGGTACACCTACCTTTTTTTTACCAGACAATTTAAAAGTATTGATCGAAGGTGTTTTGTCGGAAGCTATTGTTTGTAATGATGCCGAATTTAGTTTTGAAGCACATCCGAATAATACAACCTATCAACACTTAAAAACCTTGTTTGAGCTTGGATTTAAGAGACTGAGTTTGGGTATACAGGATTTTGATCCTAAAGTGCAAGAGATCGTAAACCGTGTTCAAAGTTTTGAAAGTGTTGAAAAAGTAGTAAATCAAGCCAGAAATATCGGATATACATCCATCAATTTTGATCTTATCTACGGTTTGCCGCTCCAAACCCGGAAAAGTGTAATTGATACGATCAATAAAGTGAATTTACTGCTGCCTGATCGAATCGCTTTCTACAGCTACGCACATGTGCCATGGATCAAACCTGGGCAACGTAAGTTTACGGAACGCGACTTACCTGTGGATGAAGAGAAAAGAGCCTTATATGAAATAGGCAAAGAGAAATTTGCTGAGTGTGGATATGTGGAAATAGGGATGGATCATTTTTCCTTGAAATCGGATACCTTGTATAAAGCATCAGAAAAAGGGAAGTTGCACCGGAATTTTATGGGATATACTCATTCTTATTCAAAGTTGATGGTCGGACTTGGCGTTTCGTCAATTAGTGATACCTGGAATGCATTCGGACAAAATGAAAAGAAGGTGGAAGCGTACTATGAAAAAATAAATAAAGGTGTTTTGCCAATTATTAAAGGCCATTTTCTTACTTCCGAAGACCTGATCATTCGTCAGCATATTCTAAATTTAATGTGTAAATTTAAAACCGATTGGAGTAATCCGTCTTCTCAATCCTCATCTATATATAGAGCTGTAAAACTTTTAGCGGAAATGGAAAAAGATAAGCTGATTGAGTTTGACGAATCCTCTGTGAAAATTAAAAAAACATCGCGTGCTTTTATACGTAATGTATGTATGGCTTTTGATGCACGACTTTTAGATAATAAACCGCAATCTCAACTATTCAGTAGTGTTGTTTAAATGAAAAATAATCGGGTCTATACTGTATTATTATGTTTTATCTGGGCAGGAATGATTTTAGGTATTTCATTCTTAGAAGCGCCTGTAAAATTTACCGCTCCGAGTTTAACGCTGGCAGTTGGTTTGGATGTTGGTCGTCATGTTTTTCAGGCTTTCAATAAAATTGAGATTGTTTTCGGTACGCTCCTGGTGATTTTAATGGTAAAGTCTATATTCACCTTCATTGTTAATTCACTTTTTGCAGTGGTACTTTTTTTATTGATACTTGAATGTTTCTGGCTGTTGCCCGTTTTGGATGAACGTGCCTTATTGTTAATTGCGGGTAAAATTCCTGAGCGTGAATCTCCCCACGTTTGGTATATACTATTTGATGCCGTAAAGGTTGTCTCGTTAATTGCAATTGGACTTGTAATTATGAAGAAACTTCCAATTGTTTCAGAGGAAAATTGATCACAGTTTTTATACAAAAAAGGATGTATAAATATTTTTTCTGATTTACGAATTTCCCAACTTTGAAATGACATTCATGTGAGACTTGAATGCTTTACCTATCGTTTCATTATAGATATAAGAAATTCCGAATTCTTTAGCAGTTGCTTCTACTATCGGAGCAATTTCAGGGTAATGAACATGGCAAATTCTTGGGAATAGATGGTGTTCCGTTTGGAAATTTAGTCCTCCTACATAATACGTTATCAACCAATTGTTTCTTGAAAAATCAGCAGTTGTTTCCATCTGATGAATGGCCCATTCATTTTCAATATTTCCTTTTTCATCAGGCATAGGAAATTTTGTTCCTTCAACAACATGCGCCAATTGGAATACGATGCTTAAAATTAAGCCGGCTATTGTATGCAAGGTTAAGAAACCGATTAATACATGTACCCAAGAAATATTTAGGAAAACGATTGGTAATACAATGATATAACTGAAATAAACAGCCTTCCAGAATAAAAGGGTGAACAGTGTGATCACTTTTTGTAATTTACTATCGCGGTGTAAACCTTCTTTGTTAAATTGTATATATTGTACAATATCTTTTGCCGTTGTCCAATATAAAGACATGATCGCATAAAAGAAAAAGACATATATGACTTGAAAGCGTTGGATCGCTTTTCGTTTTCCGGCAGGAGAGAAACGCATAATTACTTTGTTGTCAATGTCTTTGTCATATTCATAAATATTGGTATACGTATGATGAAGTATGTTGTGCTGTGTTTTCCAATTTCGGTTATCACCTCCGCCTATCGTTAGCGCAAAAGCAATGATCTTATTTAATGTTTTGTTGGATGAATAAGCATCGTGATTCGCATCGTGCATTATTCCCATTCCGATTCCTGCTAGACCTATTCCCATAATTGCCGAACAGAGCCACATTCCCCAGATATTTAATGTGTTTGAATAGATCAATCCTAAAGGAATGAAATACAGCGAAAGCATCACAATGGTTTTGAAAACCATTGTGACATTCGCATAGGGTGAAATATTATTATCTACAAAGTATTGATCAACACGTTCTTTTAAAGTATTGTAAAATTGTGTTTTATTCTTGTTTGTAAATCTTATTTTCTGTTTCATCTCCTTCATTTAATCAAATTGCTGATTTTAAATTATGATACTATTACATGTTTTTTGAAAGAAATACATTTAATTCTTTTCTTAATAAATTGAACATTGTTTCAAACGTTTTTATTTTTTCAGCTTCTTCTGGATGACTCGGGAACTTACGATGGTCAATAGCCGTTTCATTTTTATTTACTTCTTTTTCTAATGATTGTTCGTGCAATTTAATCTCATGTGATAATATATCCATTTGCTCTTTTTGAACAATCAGCTGATTTTGGAAATGTTCCACATTCGCCAATACTTCTTTTGAGGAATTTTTTGCAGCAATTTCTGCAATCCTGTTTTGCATAATGGCAATTTCATCCTTATAAAAGTTTAAATTGTTTAGCCATTGTTTGTGCTCTTCATGTAATTGGTACAGTCCTTTTGTTTCCATGTTTTTTGATTTATTATTATGAAGTAAAATTGTTCCCTTTTTGCCGAATGGGTTATGAGAAAGATCATTTTCATATATGACATCGCTTAGTTTTATATTTTTCATTTTTTTTGTTGAAATAGCCCTGGATTTATTGATATTGTTGGGATGTGCTGAAATTGTTGATTTTTTTAAGGGTTTTTATATGATGGAAGTCATATTGATTGAAAATTTAATAGCCTATTGTTGCTTCATTTTCTTAATCATGGCTATATTTGTATGAAAACACGAATTGAAAAGGATCTTCCGATGCTCAAGGAAATAGAAATGTTAGATGCGTTGTTTAAACACGCTACTGAGGGTATTATTGTATCTGATAAGAAAGGTATCATTATCATGGTTAATCCTATTGCTGAAAAGCTTTTTGGTTATGAGAAAGATGAATTGGTAGGCTCTGTAATTGAAACCTTAATTCCTAAACGTTATACCGGAAATCACGCTAGTACACGTGAAAAATATGCAGAAAATCCACATCCGAGATCTATGGGAATTGGAATGGATCTCTATGCACTTAGAAAAGATGGTTCAGAGTTTTCTGTTGAAATTAGTCTGAGTAATTTCAAGACCAGTGCCGGTGATTTTATTATGAGTTTTATTATTGATATTACTGAACGTAAGATACAGGATGTTGAAATCAAAAAAGCACATGAAGAAATCCGGAATCTGAACATCGAACTGGAGAATAGAGTTGAAGAGCGAACAGAGGAATTGGCTCAGGCGATTAATAAACTTGCTGTTTCAAAACAGGAGTTGATGAGAGCGCTTGAAAAAGAGAAGGAATTAAATGAGCTGAAATCCCGGTTTGTAACCACCGCTTCTCATGAGTTCAGAACTCCTTTAGCTACTATTTTATCCTCTGTTTCATTGATTTCGAAGTACAATCTTACGGAAGAAGCAGATAAACGTTTTAAGCATATTAATCGTATAAAATCTTCTGTAAATAATCTTACCGAGATTTTAAATGATTTCTTGTCTCTTAGCCGATTTGAAGAAGGAGGGATCCGAAATAATCCTCAGGAAATAAATATTGTAAAGTTTTCTAATGATATTTCCGATGAGATGAAGGCGATGCTTAAAGACGGACAAACAATCGTATACAAGCACAATGGAAGTGATCCGGTGATTAAGATGGATAAGCAATTGCTGAAGAATATTTTTATAAATCTTTTATCCAATGCTATTAAATATTCACTGGAAGGCAAAGAGATCTTGTTTACTACCGATAATGAAATTTCAGGAAATATTCGGATAACGATTAAAGACAATGGTATAGGTATTCCGGAAAGTGATCAACCTCTTTTATTTGAGCGTTTTTTCAGGGCTCAGAATGCAGGAAATATCCAAGGAACCGGATTGGGTTTGAATATTGTGAAAAAATATGTCGAATTGCTGGAAGGTGAAATATCCTTTGTTAGTAAGCTAAATATCGGGACAACCTTTGTTGTAATAATTCCAATTAAAAATAATTAGACAATTTCATATTAACTTCTATGCTTACGCACGAAGAACAGGCTGTAAAAACAACATATTTTAGTATTGTCGGTAATACGATTCTTGCTTTAGCAAAGGGTATTATCGGTTATTTCGGAAATTCATATGCTTTAATAGCAGATGCGATCGAATCGACTACTGATATCTTTTCTTCTCTCCTTGTTTTATTCGGACTGAAATATTCAAGTAAACCGGCTGACAAGAATCATCCCTATGGTCATGGAAGAGCGGAGCCACTTGTTACCTTTATGGTGGTTGGCTTTTTAGTTGCCTCTGCTTCTATAATTGCTTATGAAAGTATTCAAAATATAAGAACACCTCATGAACTGCCGAAATCGTATACATTGATTTTTTTGGGTGGAATAATAATAATTAAAGAAATATTTTATCGTATTGTACTCGCAAAAAGTAAACAGACAAACAGTTCGTCTTTGAAAGCAGATGCCTGGCACCATCGTAGTGATGCAATAACTTCCTTAACCGCATTTATCGGTATTCTAATTGCCATAACAATGGGTAAGGGGTATGAATCTGCTGATGATTGGGCCGCTTTGGTTGCATCCTTTGCTATCTTATTCAACAGTTATCTAATTTTTAGACCCGCCTTGGGTGAGGTTATGGACGAACACTTTTATGATGAACTTATTGATAAGATCCGTATTGTATCCGGAAAAGTGAACGGTGTTATCAATACTGAAAAATGTTTCGTTAGAAAGGCTGGAATGCGGTTTTTTATTGACTTGCACATTGAGGTAAATGCCGATCTTACTGTGAAAGAAGGGCATGAAATTGCTCATCGTTTAAAAGATCACCTATTGATCGAGTTTCCTGAAGTAGTTGACGTACTTATTCATGTCGAGCCCGACAATTAATTAGTGTGCTATTTGTATTTCATTTGTTAATATATATTCACCTTTTATGACAAAAGTCATTGAGGAAATATGATTATCATCAGTTTTTTCATTTAACAGTTTGCTATACCTTTGTAACAATTTTATTCGTATGATAAAAACAATACTCTTAATCGAAGACAATTTGGAAATGCGTGAAAACACTTCCGAAATTTTAGAGCTGGCGAAATATAATGTGATCTCTGCCGTGAATGGTAAAGAAGGAGTGAAGTTGGCCATTGAAAAAAAACCCAACCTTATTATATGTGACATCATGATGCCTGAATTGGACGGTTATGGCGTGTTACATATGTTAAGTAAGAATAGAGATACGGCAAGCATTCCCTTTATTTTTTTAACTGCAAAAGCAGAAAAAGGTGATTATCGAAAAGGAATGGGAATGGGAGCGGATGATTACCTGACGAAACCTTTTGACGATATGGAGCTTTTATTTGCCGTTGAAACTAGGTTGAAAAAAAATGAATTACTAAAAGCAGATTTTGCTCGCACAGCGGAAGGTTTAAACACTTTTATGACTGAAGCGAATACCGATCATTTGTCTGCTTTATCTAAAAATAACGAAGCGCGAAAATTCAAAAAGAAAGAAACTATCTATCATGAAGGTGGACTTCCAAAGTCAATTTTCTTTATTAATAAGGGGAAAGTTAAAACTTACCGTGCGAATGAAGATGGGAAAGAATACATTACCGGATTGCATAAAGAAGGTGATTTTATAGGCTATACTTCTTTGTTGGAAGAAGCCCACTATAACGAATCTGCAATGGCTTTGGAGGATTCTGAAATTGTAATTATTCCAAAGGATTATTTCTTTTCTTTGCTTTATAGCAGCAGAGATATTGCTACCAAATTCATTAAAATATTATCGGATAATGTTACCGAAAAAGAAGACAGACTTATTAAATTGGCCTATAATTCCGTTCGAAAAAGAGTAGCTGAAGCATTAATCATGCTTCAGAACAGATACCAAAAAGAAGGTGAAGGAAACTTTAGTATGGCGATTTATAGAGAAGATCTGGCAAATATTGTAGGGACCTCAACCGAAACAGTCATCCGAACATTGTCTGATTTTAAAGATGAAAAATTGATTCAGATCAGTGGAAGTAATATTACCATTCTGAATCAAGCAAAATTAGAATCAATGCACAACTAGAAGTTCTAATCTAAAAAAAACGATAATGACACCAATTGAAAATCTTTATTATGCCTTGGGAGAATTAGCTTATGCCATGGCAAAAGTTGATGGTACTGTTCAAGTGAAAGAAAAAGATAAACTTCACGGTATTTTAATAGAGGAGTTTGGTAAGCATAACTCTGGGATCGATGTTACCGAAATTATTTTCAGCATTCTTAAAAAAGATGCTATTGATGCTCATAAGGCATATGAACGAGCTATTCATCAAATAAAATTGAATAGTCAATATGTCAGCGAACCATTAAAAAAACATTTTATTGCTGTTCTTCAAAATATTGCAGTCGCTTACCCTCCGGTGATAGTTGATGAACACGCATTGTTATTAAATATTATTGACGAATTAAAAAAAATTAAAGGAGATGATGTTTTTATGTCTTCAAATTAAATTTATGGTTCTTTTTTGATAGATCAATTTCCCCTCTAATCACTTTTATATCTTTTTTATAATAAAAAAGCGGGACACTTAAATAAGTGTCCCGCTTTTCTTTTTCAGCTTATCGATTATAATGTCCCTCGTCTTTCTTGCTCTGCTTCAATCGACTCAAATAAAGCTTTGAAATTTCCTTTACCGAAAGATTTTGCTCCTTTGCGTTGGATGATCTCAAAAAATAAGGTTGGACGATCCTCTACCGGCTTGGTGAAAATTTGCAGAAGATAACCTTCCTCGTCTCTGTCAACCATAATTCCTAATCCTTTAAGTGTATTCATATCCTCTTCAATGATTCCGACACGATCACTCACGGTGTCGTAATAAGTGCCCGGTACATGAAGAAATTCAACACCGCGTTTGCGCATTTCTGAAATTGTAAAAACAATGTCATCTGTAGCAACAGCAATGTGCTGACAACCTGCTCCTTTATAAAAATCAATGTACTCCTCAATTTGTGATTTTTTTAATCCATGAGCGGGTTCGTTGATAGGAAATTTTATCCGCCCGTTTCCATTGGTCATTACTTTGCTCATCAATGCGGTAAATTGTGTTGAAATGTCTTTATCGTCAAAAGTAATCAAATTCGCAAAGCCCATCACATCTTCATAGAATTTTGCAACCTTGTTCATGTCGCCTAATTCCACATTTCCAACCATGTGATCGATGTATTTTAATCCGCATGTATCCGGATTGTATTCCGATTCCCATTTTACATAACCGGGCATAAATGCTCCCTTGTAATTTTTTCTTTCTATAAATAAATGAATCGTATCGCCATATGTATGAATACCCGATTTTACTATTTCTCCTTCTTTGTCTTTCAGAACAATAGGTTCCAGGAAGGGGACAGCTCCTCTGCTAACTGTTTCTTCAAATGCTTTTCGGGCATCATCTACCCATAAAGCAATATATTTTACACCATCTCCATGTATCCGGATGTGATGTGAAATTTCGCTGTCCGGGTCAAATGGTGTTGTTAATACCAAACGGATCTTTCCCTGTTGTAAAACATAGGAGGTTTTTTCTTTATCACCCGTCTCTAAACCACAATATGCTAATGATTTAAATCCGAAAGCAGTTTTGTAATAATGAGCTGCTTGTTTCGCGTTTCCTACATATAATTCAACGAAATCTGTTCCGTTTATGGGTAAAAAATCCTGAGCTTTTTCAAAAACTTTTTCACCACTATAGTCGTAGTTCTTTACTGCTGTTAAATCTTTCATTGTTTTTAGTTTTTTAATATTTAGACTGTTTCAGTTTTTGTGATCCATGATTTATAATAATCTTTCACTTCAATTTTTAACGCTTCTTTTGTAATCTTAACAGGACTAAATGGATCTATCATTACGGCTAATTCCTGTGTTTCCTTTTTGCCGATGCTACGTTCGATAGCTCCCGGATGCGGTCCATGGGGTACTCCGGCAGGATGCAAAGTAATTTGTCCCTTTCCGATATTGTTCCGGCTCATAAAATCTCCATCAACATAATAAAGTAATTCATCTGAATCAATATTACTATGGTGATACGGAGCAGGAATTGCATCCGGATGATAATCATATAAACGGGGTACAAATGAACAGATCACAAATCCTGTTCCTTCAAAATTCTGATGAATAGGAGGGGGCATATGAATGCGTCCTGTGATTGGTTCAAAATTGAAAATTGAAAAGGCATAAGGATAACTATAGCCGTCCCAACCTACAACATCAAATGGATGTGTTTGGTAAGTGAATGGATAAATTAATCCTCGTTTTTTTATACGTACCTCAAATTCGCCCATCTCACTATTTGTTTCCAATGAATGCGGTAATTTAAGATCTCTTTCACAAAAAGGAGAATGTTCAAGCATCTGTCCGAATTCATTTCTATATCGTTTCGGAGTGCGAACCGGACTGTGTGATTCAACTACGAGTAATTTATTTTCTGCGGTATCAAAGGTCATTTGGTAAACCGTTCCCCTTGGAATTACAAGATAATCGCCATACTCAAAATCAACAACACCATACATAGAACGTAATGATCCGGAGCCTTTGTGAACAAATATCAATTCATCAGAATCAGAATTTTTGTAGAAGTATTCGGTCATCGATTTTGATGGTGCTGCAATACCAATTGCCATGTCATCATTTACAAAAAGTATTTTTCTGCTTTTGATATAATCGCTTTCAGGGGCTACTTCAAAACTTTGAAAACTCATTGCTTTTAAATTGTCTTCCATTGCAATTTCGGGTCTAACAGAATAAGGCGTACCCATTTCCTTTACCATTGTTGGTGGATTTAAATGGTATACTAATGAAGATGTTCCTGAAAATCCTTCAGTTCCGAATAATTCTTCATGATATAATTTCCCATCCTTCTGGCGGAAAACAACATGTCGCTTTTTAGGTACTTGACCTACTGATTGGTATACTGGCATAGTTTAATTTTTTAGTGACATTTAAAATATTCGAAAGGTTCTTTGCAATGTTCACATTTATAAAGTGCTTTGCATGCTGTAGAACCAAACATGCTGATTAATTCTGTGTTTGTTGAATTACAGTGCGGACATTTAATAAATTCATGCTTTCCATACGCTGTCAATTTTGTACAAGCCGATGACATTGGTGGAGCGATGCCATATTTGCGCATTTTATCTTTTGCTTCAAGGCTCATCCAATCTGTTGTCCAGGCTGGGGCATAAACTAATTTAACTTTTACAGATGGTACTCCATTTTCAGAAAGAGTTCTTTTAATATCATCTTCGATCATCCCCATAGCCGGACAACCGGTATAAGTTGGTGTGATGATTACTTCACATCCTTCGTCTGATAAGATGACATCTCGAAGCATACCCATTTCTTTTATGCTAACCACAGGTATTTCCGGATCAGGAATAAAAGATAAAAGCTTGAAAATATCTTCCCGCGTAAACTTTTTAGTTACCATTGAGCAGTTGGATAAGCACGTTGTAAGTATTGCATTTCCGACAGGATATGTCCAAGGTACTCTGTATGGATTCCTTTTCTACTTCCTGTTTGCATAAAGTCGGATGATGGTAACGTAAGTGTCGCCTCAAGGATTACTCCATTTACATGCTCTAGCCATTGTTGTTTGATGCTATTTAAATCGATTGCAATTCCTTCTTTAATTAGGATCGCATCAGCATCATTCATTTCAAATAGTTCACCGGTGAACATCCATAGGTCGTTCAATGCATTCTGCATTTTTTCGTGACTCACTGCTGTTCCTTCACCTAATCTGCAGGTCCAATCGCTTGAGTGTGCTAAATGATAGCGCACTTCTTTTACCGCTTTCGCAGAGATCGCAGCTATAGTTTCATCTTTGCTTTTCATCAATTCGGTATATAAAAAATATTCAAATGATGATACAAGTAACTGTCGGGCTATGGTCGCAGCAAAATCCTTATCTGGTAATTCCATGATTAAGTTGTTATAGAAAGACCGTTCAGCACGTTTATAAGCAAGGTCATCGGCTGTCTTATTTTTACCTTCAACCTGCGCTGCATATCCCAAAAAGGCTTGTGCTCTGCCGATGTGATCTAAAGCCATATTGGTAAGTGCCAGATCTTCTTCTAAGATGGGACCTTTGCTGCAAAGTTCTGCTAATCTATGTCCCAGCACCAACGAGTTATCACCCAATCGCAGCGCATAATTAAAAATTGCTTTTTGTTTGTTCATGATTAAATATTTTTAGCGCCTTCGGGCATTTCATAAAAAGTAGGATGTCTGTATACTTTATCGTTCGATGGTTCAAAAAGCATATCCTCATCATTCGGATCGGATGCAATGATGCAATTTGAAGGAACAACCCAAATGCTGGTTCCTTCACCTCTCCGTGTATAAATGTCGCGGGCATTCTGAATCGCCATTTTTTTATCTGAAGCATGTATGCTCCCAGCGTGTGCGTATCTGTTACCCGATTTCGGTTGGATGAATACCTCCCAAAGATCTAATTGTGTATCTGTTGCCATGGTTTTTAGTTTTAAGCGTTAATTAGATTTTCTTTTTTTGCTTTTTTGTTTTTGAATGCTTCAGCAGCTTCACGCACCCAAGCGCCTTCTTCGTGATATTTAATGTGGTGTTCCATGCGTTGTTTATTACATGGTCCGTTTCCACGGATAACCTGATTAAATTCATCCCAATTTATTTCACCGTGATCATAAATGTTTTTTTGTTCATTCCATTTTAATTCTTTGTCAGGAATAGTTAAGCCGATCACTTCTGACTGTTGAACTGTTTTATCAATAAATTTTTGTCGAAGTTCATCATTACCTTCCCGTTTGATCTTCCATCTGAATGCATCAGAGGAATGAGGTGAGTCGCTATCGTGGGGGCCAAACATCATTAATGCGGGCCACCACCATCTGTTCATTGCATCTTGCGCCATTTCCTGTTGTTCCTTTGTTCCTTTCATCATTTTCGCCATGATCTCATAACCTTGTCGCTGATGAAAACTTTCTTCTTTACAGATCCGAAGCATTGCTCGGCTGTAAGGACCATAAGAAGTACGTTGCAATGAAATCTGATTAACGATTGCGGCACCATCAACCAGCCAGCCTATTGCACCGATGTCGGCCCATGTTAAAGCCGGGTAATTAAAAATATTTGAATATTTTGCTTTTCCTTTTTGTAATTGGTCGATCATTTCTGAGCGGGAAATACCAAGTGTTTCTGCCGCACTATATAGGTATAATCCATGACCGCCTTCATCCTGAATCTTAGCTAACAGGATTTGTTTTGCTCTGAGACTTGGCGCACGGCTAATCCAATTCCCCTCCGGCTGCATACCAATCACTTCCGAGTGCGCATGTTGGGACATTTGACGGATCAAGTGATTTCTGTATGCATCGGGCATAGAATCTTTCGGTTCAACAAATTCGCCTGCATCTATTCTTGACTGAAATTTATTATCGTGTTCTTCCATTTTATTGTCTGTTTAAATTCATTTACAAGAACAAATATAATTTGCTGTGTTTGAAAAAATAGCTGACGAAAGTCAACCTTGATGAAAGTCATATGTTTTTCAGAGAAATAAAATTGCTTTGAGTGGTTTATGTTTTCGAAATTATTTTACTTAAAAATAGGTTCAGTGAGATTTCTGTATATAATTGTTTTTTCTGAGGGATATTAAAAAAAGAAAGAACGTGATGAATATCAGATTTGAATTTCTTTTTAAAGCTGTTTTATGTGGAAGAGGTAAAAAAGTTTCCAATAGAATTGATAAATGCTCATTTGGGGTTCATTTTAGGCTGAATTTCAGTTTTTTTACTCTGAACCGCTTGTTTAATACCTTTCAAAGGGTTTTAAATCGGATGATTAGCGGAATAATTGAATTTTGTTTTGCAATAAGAAAATCTTTTTTTTACATTTGCAGTCCTTTGAAAAAAAGGTTCGGAGAGATGCCTGAGTGGCCGAAAGGAACAGTTTGCTAAACTGTCGTACTGGGAAACCGGTACCGAGGGTTCGAATCCCTCTCTCTCCGCTGAAAGGGACTTAGCTTGAAAAAAAGAGTTAAGTCCCTTCTTTATTTCAGAAACCCCGCCCATTTTACTGGCAATTGCAGCTTTAATGATATTCACCTGTGGAGTTCGAAATGCTCCTTTTTCCCTAACATAGACTAAACCACTATGAAATACCAATTTTTGAAGTTTCTCTTTTATCGAAATACTTCCCTCTACCCATATTTTAGTGAGATTGTTGCAAATTAAAACCGGAATTACGAAATGGCGTTTTTTGTTAAATATTCTATATCTCCTTCAACTTAAAATATCAGATCGTTTTAATCTGCCTTTAAACTAAAGGCACTCTATTATAGTCCCTTTTTTTGAGCAGTAATGCTCATCGAATTCAGTTTAAATCATTCTACTGAAAAATCGGATATTCCTAATATACATTTGTAAATAAAAACGCTTATGGAAAATAAAATGATGAATATATTACAAAATATGGGCTTGGCTAAAATTGGTTCAGAAATAACCTATAGTCCATATACAAAAACTAGAAAAACGTTTTGTATTCACAAACAACTCTATGAATTTCCAAAAAAAAATACAATTGGCTTTAAAAATTGTTCTGTCTATTTTTTAAAAAGATTACAATATAACCCAGAAAGGATTATGCTTACTGGTGGAGACAAATATTCACTTGAAAAAACGATGGTATATTTAAATATTATAATAGATAGCACGAAGGTAAATGATGAAAAAGAGAACCTATTTAATCAATTATATGATGCTTATTTTATTTATGAAGATGATCATAATTATATAAGTGGCGGAATTAATAAAATAACTAATTTATCAGAAATTATCATCTCAAAAAAGGGCATTCTGGGATTTAATAATTTAATAAGTGATCATTTACATTTTTTAACTAAACAATTAAACGAAATATATATTAATTATGATTTTAATAAAGTTATTTTCGATAAAATAAAAGGTAAAAGTAATTTAAAGTGTGAATTAAACTTGACCTTTAGCAAAAGACTTTACATTGAAAAAATTACAGAAATATTGGATAATCAAAAACAGATAACAGACAATCTATTAAATGCCATGGGATTTATATTTTCTGATACCAATCAAAACGACTACTTATTAGATACGCTAAAAGAAATTTGTTTATATACAGGTAAAAGTAATTTAAGATGGATACGGTTACTAAGAAAGTATTATAAGCCAGATATTATTTTATACTACGGGACAGGCTTGTTTAATAAAAATAATCATTTAGAATTAAATTTTACGTTATACAATAAAATTGCATATGAATAAAAAATATGTTAGACAAAATTATATTTGGTTAGACTTTAATTCTAAGAAACTTTATTTACATGATTACAATAGTCAAGTAATTAAAATATTTGCAGAGGCAATTATCAAAGAGATCAATTTGTTTGTAACGTATGATATATATGATAGATACAATATCTGCTATAGCAAACCTGATAATAATACAATGCTAAAAAACTCAAAACTATTTGACACCAATAATAAAATTAGATTCTTTTTTGATTACTTTCAAAAGAAAAAACTGAATTGCGTTGAATTTGAAATTGAGTTAGTTGATGGAACTCTGTTAAAAACATTTTATGGAAATGATTTAATTGTTTTTAGTGAAAATGTCACCTATTATAATCAAATTATTGAATTGATGCCAAGTAAATTGTGTTATTATTTTTCAGAAAAAAGTTATTTTAAGGGCAACTTGATTCAGTATAGTAATGATTCAATAATTAGAATAACACCGGTTAATGATATAGAAGATTTTTTATTTAGTAATGAATCTTATTTTTTTAATAATCAATAAAACCTAATAAAAATGAAAACGAAAAAACCAAAATGTAAGATTAGTCTTAGTGTAACGACACTACTTGTTGTTCTAACGCTATTTTTAAACTCCTGCTACAATGAAAATAAGCCAACAATTGATCCCTACCATCCTGAGCGACCCAACGACATGCCCTATACAACTTGCAGCGGAGATACTATTGAGTGGAATTGGAAGAAACAGAGAGCTTACAATGAAAAAAGATTGTTTTTAGAGAGAGATAGCAGCGGCTGTGTAATTGCAGTTATTATTAAAATAAAATAATAGTTCAATTATCGAACAATCACGACAAATGTTTATTTTATTAGAATTTTGTATATTTGATTAGATGCAAATTATTCTCCATTATTTAAGAATTTGCAATTTCTGTTATTTAATTCCAGCATATTTATAGTATTATTTTATTCACCCTAATTTATAGAAGATGAAACGTAATCAATTACAACAACTATTTAAAAATCTACCTTCAGACTTTATGGAGGAGGTTAATGAACAAGATTTTAAAGTATGCTGGTATGGCTCTGCCGGAATAGACAAAAGACCAATGGAACTTTTCGACTCATCACATCCAGATGCTTTGATTGATGAGACCGTGAAAGTATTTTTTTATACGGATATTGATTATGTAAAGATTGTAGATAGATTAATTTATCGAGAGATGGATCAAAATGATTATTTTAAAATAGGTGAAATGTATTCAGAACTTGTATGTTTTAACGAAGGTCCTGAACATTTTTTAAAACAAAATGTATTTAATCAATTTAGTGATAGATACAAACGAAAGGTACATTGGGTTGTAAAAGATGGAATTATTAAAGAAGGGTGTAATACTCAATCAATAACAAATATTGTTAATGAAATTAATTTTCAGGAGTTGTATGATGAGATGAGTAAAGTGAAGGATGAATTATATAAAATATTTGAAAATCCAGACGATCTCACAACAAAAGCAGTGTTAGATGTACTGGAGCCGACCATTAATAGTGATAAACTAAAAGAGAAAAACAATCAATTAGAAGAAAAATTTATCGAGAACTATCAATTTGGAGCAACTTTAGTGAAGCATAAGGCTAATAACAACAGCAATATTTATTGTTTTTATATTGACTGTGACGATTGGACTTTTGAAAAATTGTTAATTCGAGAAAATTTAAAAATTAATTATGTTGCACATTGGGGAGGATGGGCAGGCCCTGGGCCAAGATGTTTAGGAAACTTGCAGGTTGAATATGGAATAGGAGATTTGCAAACAATCAATGACGAGGTTGATTTTAATGTTATTCCTAATAAACTCAAAAAAATTAAAGAATTTAATTGGCATCAAATTCACAGACCTGAAGGAGACAAAAAAACTTTTTATAAAGTTATTATTTAAAATATATTATATATTAAATAGGCAATATGAATTTTGGCGATCATTTAATTTTAGATAATTTTATATTTAAATATAATTAAATACAATGAATTTGAATTATAGACTGCCCACAAAACTAACTAAATTTAATATTAATGATCCTTTTTTAGTTTTATTAGTATGTAAATATGAAAGCGAAATTCTTTGGCAAACCATTGTAATAGACGAACGAACTCTTCAAAATTTTGTTAAGGACGTCTTGCTTAAGAACCTTTACGAATCAGCACAATACCCCTTTAATTCGGAAATAAAAAAACATTATTTTGTTACCGAGAATAATGTAAATCTTGATTTGGCTATTAATAATAATTACGATTTATCTTCTGATCAAGTCTATTTGCTAGAAAGGAAATCCATCGAATTGGGAGATGATAAAGCATTGCAATTACTTTTAAAGTTCTTAAATCAACGAAAATCAGTCCAATTTAAAACGTGGATCGATAAACTGAATAGTAGTTACAAAAAAAATCCTGCATTTATTTACTTATTATTAAAGCCATTGTTTGAAAAAAATGGGAAAGGTCATAGACTAGCCTTAGCAGAACCTTGCAATAAAACAATTAAATGGTTGAACGCTATAATATCTAAAAGCAAGTTTGATCCTAATATAAACATTGCAAAATCCTATTATAATAAAAAGCGTATCGGCTCTGGATATAAATTTATAAATGGTTGGGTATTTTTCGATGATCCATTAAAGTTAAGTTCAGCCTGCCAAGGTTCTGGTTGGTGTATCGCATCAATAAAAATGGCTAAGCACTATATAGATGAAAATAATATATTTTATATTTTATTTGATAACTCTAAGCCAGAAGTCGCATTGCGAATAAACAAGAATAAACAAATACTTGAATGCGTAGGAACATTTAATATGCGTCCAGTTAATTGGCTTTCTGATATTCAGTTATTTACAGATTACATGGAATTGAATGGTGAGAATAATGTTTTTTCAGACTCTGTTTATATGGAAAATAAAGATTATTTATGGTGGCAAAAAAGAGTTGAACTATTTCCTCTCTCAATTTTAAATGTGCCATTAAAAGTTAGAAAAAATATAGAGATTACAGATCAGCCTTATCAGATAATATCACTTTTGGGTCTTTTTTCATTGCCTGAAATACTCGAAAAGCTTTCTATTGAATTAAATAAAACTGTCTTGATAAAATTAATAGAGTTAAATCCTATATATTACAATGAAGTATTATCTGTCTTAAAATTAAAAAATGATTCAGAAATTAATGAAGTATGCTTAAATGGGTGGGTGAGAAAGGTTGAAGATGATGACCTGATTTTGGAAGAAATATCATTATTACCTGAGTTTGTAAAAGAAGCAACTAGTTTTAAGGAGGCCTTAATTAATCATTTCCCAGAAAGTGTTGACAAGATGCTTAAAAGAAGGGCATCAAGCCTAAAGGAAAGGTCAAATAAGTTTAAACTAGAAAATGTTATTACAGAAGTTGAAAATGAACCATATGAAATAGCAATAAAAAGAGCTGTTAATTTAATTCTTTCTAACGATTCATCAGACTTTTCAAATGCTATTTTTGGAGAGACATTAAAAAAACATGCTTCTTTTAACCAAATCAAGGAACAAGCATGGATAGAGGCGTGTTTGAATAATCCAACTTTTATATTTGCATCACCTGCCAATTTAAAAGAAGAAATAAAATCACTTTTTAATGCCGAATGCAATTCTGAAGAAAATTTGGAGGTTTGGATTGAAAAAATTAAGGGAAAACCATGGCTTTTAACACAGCAAAAAGGAGTACCTAAATATTTAAGATACAATTTAAAATTATTAGAAAATTATATAATAAGCTGGTCAGCGTTATTAATTGATGAGCCATGGAAACTATGGATTGAAGTAGGGGGGGGACAATGGAATCCCCAAAAACGTGTGTATATTTCATACGCTGCATTAAAAAACAAAAATATTATGGATGCTCTAATTCTAAGTATGCAGAAGAATCCTAAAAATATTAATCAAATTTGGGAAAAAGCATCAGATAGGATGAAAGCAATACCTGCGTTTCAATTAGCTATAATTATTGCATCTTCCAAAAATGAGAATTGGTTAAAACTTTTAAAAGCAATTGAAATAATCAATAAATCTAAAAGTATTAAGATAACCGCGAACTCTTACGAGTATTACATCGACCATGCAATAAAAACACAAAATATATTTTATACAATTGAACATTATAATTTTGCTGATTCGTTAAAATTATTTAAGATGACAGAATTACGAAATGGCGTTTTTTATTAATTGTGCAATTCATCAATTGCTCAGAAAAATAATCTTATACCATAAATAATGGCAACTAAAAAAAATAACAAATTATATGGCTTTTCTAGAGAATCTCCCGTAATTGTAAGCAGTATACCTGCATCATTAGATTTTATGAGGTCACTTGTTTCAACTAATAAATTTCATATTCTGTTTCATAGAAAAGGTTCCCTTGTTACACAAAATTCAAAACCTATTGATCATTATGAAATAATGACAACTGATAATCAGTATTTTGATATTTACATTAGTGCCTATGGTAAAAAAGATTTATTTATTCCTCCGCAAGGTTTTTTATTCGACAGTCTTCGCGCTTTTGATTTGCAAGACTATAAAATAAATAAAAAGTACTTTCTTGATGATGACTGGGGTGACATGTCGGATGAATTATTAAGATATATTCAAACGTTGCCGTTATTGGAGAGATTTTTGGGAGAGTCCATAGGAACTAATTCAAGACTAAAAAAATTCCCATTTGATTTAATTGATAAACTAATTGAAAATAAAACATTAATGCCCATACCAAAAGATTTGGATTTTAAAACACTGATAAAAGCTCGAAAATGAAAAAAATAGGATTTATAGGAATATTTATTCTTTCCTGTGTTACTATAATGGTAGCGCAAACGAAAGTATATAAAGGAACATCAACGTATAGCAGCGACATAATTTGCAATTTAAAAGAAGGAAAAGTGTATAAAAAAACGTCAACTTACTCTTCAGAGATCCTTTTGAACATAAAAGATACTAAACTATACAAACTGCAGAGCACTTATTCTAGCGATGTGATTTACACAATTACCGATGGTAAGGTGTTTTCCGGGAACTCCACCTATAGTAGTGACATTTTATGGACTATTAAGGAGGGGAAAATTTATAAGGGCACATCCAATTATAGCAGTGATGTGCTTGCAACAATTTTGGATGGAAAAGTGTATAAAGGCAATTCAACATATTCGAGCGATATTCTATTCACAATTGATGGTTATGTAACAATTGAAGAACTTGTTGCTATTTGGCATACTGTAAAATATACCTATTAACCTTTTTTGTTATTTATATTTTGCCTCATCATTTTTTTAAAAAATAGCTGATTAGAAAATTATTTTTGCCAGGATTTGGTAAAATGAAATTTACTATTTATGTTTGCCTCATATTTAATTCCCTATAAAATATTTTATTAAAACATTGATTAGTTATTTTTCGGTTCTACGAAAAATCCGAAACATTGTATATTAACTTCGCATGCAATAAAATTAGTAGATAATAATTTCTTATTTTTTATCTGTAAGTCATGATCAGCTTATAGTAAGAGAAATGTGTTTAATTTCTATTGAATATTTGTTTCTTTTTATCATTTATCTATTAAGATTTTTTTCCTAATTATCTATTCAGTTATCACTAATCAATAAATATTGAATGGCTTAATTGCAATGCATAAACGAATCGTATGCTTTGCTGTAAAGTTCAAACCAACACATTGACTAAAAATTAATGTGCGCGTTCTTTGACGTCTTGAGTCTTCATACTTATTAGAGGATGAAGAGTAAAATCAACGTGATTCCGGTTTTATAAAATAATTGTGGAAATAATTTTTCTTGAGTACATATTTCTAAACAAGTAGCATAATCACAAAAATAAAGCAGAACTAATGGAAATAATTATTTCTGGTACAATTGAATCAAATTCACTAACAATCTAAAACCTACCATTATGAAAAGAAAAGAAAATTCGAAGGAAAAGTCAGACGAATTTAAATTCTATGGCGATATTACACTTGAAGAAATTGTTAATCTTCATCAAATTACTATTTATGATAACGTAGTAGACGCAATAAGTGCGAAATATAAAGACGCGTCAATTCATGAAATCAAAATAATTAGCATTATACTTAATAATATTGAGTATAATATCAATCTAAGCCGCTCTAAATATATTAGCGGTCTTGAGAATGCGATCTATATCTATGAAAAGTTAGAAGCATACGAAAAGTGTCTGTTGTGTTTAAATATAATTAACGAGTTAAAAAAAACACGGCGGTTGTACTAATAAAATAGGCATGGGGGTTGAAAAAATAATTTCTGAAAAGGGAATTGATGATAATGTTTATCACGCTTTATTTAAACCTCGAATGCAAGAAGTAACTGAATTTTAATAGTCTAATTTATTATTTAAATTTTTACTAAAAAAATAAAACTATGAACTGGAAAGACTCAAGTGGAAAATATTTCTCTAAAAAAGGGATGATCCGAGAAAATTATGAAAACGGGCAAATAAAATCAAAAGGCAGATATGTCAATGGCGAGAAAAATGGATATCAGATTGAATACCTTGAACTGCCTGATCAATTTGAAGAATTACATGTCGCGAGTGAAGGTAATTACGTTAATCGTAAAAAAAATGGCGAGTGGATTACCTATTATGCATTTAACTTTCTGGAATCAAAATGTACTTATGTCAATGGAGTGAAGAATGGAGAGTGGGTTTTATACGATGATCTTTCAATACCGCGTAAAAAAGGTAGTTATGTCGATGGGAAACAGGAAGGAGAATGGATTATATATAGTGCCTTTGCTGAGGGACAAATAGAATCAAAAGGTGAATTTGGTAATGGGAAGGAGAGTGGAGAATGGATTGAATTTTTGGAAAGTATCGATAGAAAAGTGTTTGGAAAAGGAAGTTATGCAGATGGCAATAAAAGTGGAGATTGGGTTTTCTATTCGGCAAATGGCTATATAGAATTACAAGGTAGTTATGTTGATGGAAAGAAGAATGGAGAATGGATAGAATATGACATTAATGGAAAGGTCGTAAAAAATACAAATTACAAGGGCGGTATCGAGGTGAAATAGGAAATAATAATGATTTGTTGTAATTTACTAAATGCAACCGAGTCGATTCATAATTGTATTATGCATTATTAATTTCAAAATCATATTTTTATTACATTATGTTTCCAATTTGTTGTATTAAATTAATCCAAAATTCATTTGTTAACCCTGTAGAAGTAGGATGACTGCAAATAATAAAAACAGTACTTGAATTATCCCACTTTTGAATTGAATACTTTGCTCTACCAGTATCATTAGGAGTATTTATTTCTAAATCTATAAAATTTAAACTATTATTAATGCAATTTATTATTTGATTATAATAATTTATATAGCCAGTACCATAAAACACAACTAATTTTGGTTTATTGTCACTAATTTTTTTGCAAATATGCTTAATTCTTAATCCTATATAGTTATTTCTATAATTATCTCTTGTATCTAAAAATATTCCATTAGCATTATCAACCCATTGTCTGTAATTCCAATCTTTTAAACCTGGGCTGGGTAATGGCAATAGATCAATTAAAGCGTGCTTATAAGGTGTTTGGTTAGACCCAAAGTGTAATCGTTGAAATAGTCTCATTTCATCGTCATTTACAGTTAAATCATTATAGGTCATTAACATTTTAATTGATGGCTTCCATGTGCTTTGTAAATTTGGCAACGGATTTAATCTGAAAAATTGTATTTCTCTTAATGCTTCGGGCATCATAAATATTTGAAAGCCATAATTATCTATAAGTTTTTCTTTTATGAAAAAATTATTACCTCTATCAACCCCGAAATAATAATAATTTTCAATTTTTTCATTTACTAAATTATAGTCACTTCCACCTCCTTCCTCCATGCCAATAAAATAGTAAGGAGAATCCCAATTGCCATATCCATAAAAATTTTCTATATAATATTTTAGCTTAATAACATTTATCATAAGGTTTGTGTTTTTTACAATTTAAATAATTAGAATTGTTTAATTTAAATTAATTAAAAAAAACTCCACTCCCGTATAATTCATTTTTAGCATGACATCATCAATTAGCCATTGTATGTCGTCAAAGTAATTTGAACTTTTCACTAAGGAGTGTTTTTTGTTAATTTAAAACTAATTCATTTTTCTGATATTTCAAATTTAATTTTTTTTTATTTATCATTACTAATTAAGAAATGAGTTCTTTCAAACCCACCAGGTATATTCCCAGGTATATTCTCAGATTTTGTTTCTATTAATTTAATTCCGTTTTCGGAAAATATTTTTTCAAGTTCACGTTTTGAATAAAAGTACTGAGGGGGTATTTCGACTGGTATTTCTAATTCAACAGCTTTTCCTTCTAAGTCATTCTTATACCAATTAAAATGCGTTAAAGAATCAAATAGTATATACCTACTTTTACGAAGTAATAAGGAGATATTCTTCCATGCAATATTTCTTTAATCATTAGAAATAAAACTATTTACAACACCTCCAAATAAAACAGTTAAATCAAAACTATTACCAATCTCAACTATTAAATTTTGATCCTCAAGTATAGAAATAAAATCTTCCGAACATAAGTCACCTTTAATAATATGAGATTTATATCTACTTGCATTTATTAGATTCTCAAATTTCTCGACACCAAAATACTTAATGTTTTTCTTAATATATTCTGGAAATGTTCGGTGTCCTGTCCCACATCCAATATCTAATATTGTAGTCTGTGCATAATTTTCAATATAATACAACTCGTTTCCGCCACTTTGTGATGGCTTAGGACCACATAACATTTCTTGATGTTGAATACTTGAATTTTGAGCAAATGAATCGTACAGTCTTTGTTTTTCTTCCATGTAGTTTATTTTTTTATAATTAGTGCTTCAAATTCCCTTTAGAAACGAGTTGCGTATTATCGGTCTTTTTGAGATATTTACGAAACTGGTTTTGTAAATATCGGAATTAGTCGAAGGTAGGGAAAGGTTCAAATTTGATTCTAAAAAATTATATTTTATGCGTTTTCCTTCGTTCACTTATTTTTTGCTTTTATTATTTTAAACGGCGCTAGAATTTAGTAAATGTAATCTATTTTAAAACATATCCAATTTATTGATTACGAATCCCAAGCATTATGCGCTTTTGTCTTTAATTTAATATTTAAAGATAGTAAAAAAAACCTATATTTTTAACTCGTCAATTAGAGTTAAATAATCATATTATTACTTAGCCGTTGGTATTATTTGTCTTTCAAAATGTTCTTTTTCAATAAACTTAATTTTTTATTTTTTGCTCTAATTTTTGGATTGTCAATCCGTCTATTTTAAATATATTTTCTTTATTATTCCAAATATCTATTTTATAAGTATCAGTTTTTGTATTTACCAAAAATCCTTGGTGCAAAGGGCTAGGATATAATGAATAATTTATAAATTCATAATAATTAAAGAAACTTCCTTCTTTTTTTAGAAAATCAAAAGTATAATAAAATTCAGCAATCATATTTTTTGAAGAAGTATACTCCCTATATTCTGAATTTTGGTTCGGGTTCGAAGCATCTATTGTGTCTATTGTTAGAAAAAGAATTTCATTTGAAAAATCAGAAGAAGAAAGTTTATGATCAAACACTTTTTTAGCAATTGAAATATATTTTCTAGTTTCACATTGTCCAATTGCAGTTAAAACGATTGTGATTGCGATTAGGGTGAAGATTAACTTTTTCATAATGTTGAAATTTAGATTGTTTGTTATAGATATAACACACAAATTTGTCCTCTTTTTTATTTTTGCCGTTTTGTAGTTTATTTAGAAATAACAACTACATTTTTTGAAAAAGATCCATCCGACTTTCCATCTACTAATTCAACATTTTTAGATGTAAAAAGAATAGTGCCGTCAGGCTGATTTTTAATTTGAACAGTCCATCCAACTTGAACCGAGTCACCTACCGTTAATGTCAAAACTCCATTATAGTTGACCGCACTATAGATTTTGTAAATTTGAGTATTTGATCCACCCTTCCATGTTGCAGTCTTATTAATTAAATCGTATTCCCAAACCACCCGATCAGTCCAGTAAAATGGATATTCAAGAGTATTATTACGTTGTGCCTGCTCAATGGTTTGATGCGGTGGCCAATTAATATGCTGAATCGTGTCAAGAGTTACAGAATAGAAATTTTTTCTAGTTTGTGAACTTGCTACACTAATTACAAATACTGAAAAGATGGCGAGAATGCTTAACTTTTTCATAATGTTTAAATTTAGGTACTAGATAAAAACTTCTTCAAGTGTTTCGCCATCGAATTTAAGGGATGCCATAGTATATCTTGCTTAATGTTATTCAATAATACTATATTGTAATACTATATTGTATTTACTCTTTAAAACAAGGATACGACGGAAATATTCGTTAAATTCGGAATATGACCAAAAATGGCTTCAATGATTGTTTTAATAATTTGTTAATTCATTAAATTGGTTTTCTTAACTGTGTTCGCAATTCCATCCAAATTACACCCATCATATTTTTACCTTCCCACACACCATTTATCTCCTTTGCACCCCAGAACTTGTGTCTTTCTCCATTTCTTTTTCCAATATCTTCACAAATTAATTGATCATTAGTAGCTAAAAGCTGCCCAACCAATCTTGGATGCTGCTCTAATTTTAATCTTACGCACATTCTCATATTTTCCAAATCTTTTTCTGACATTGGCTCAACAACATATAATAATTTATGTTTTTTCGCCTTCATTTTTGCACCCATAGGACTTTTTTCTAACCTGATTTCTTCAATTATTTTTTCATCCTCAAATCTCAATGCCTGAAAAAGGGCTTCAATTGTTAACCATTTTTTTTCATTATACATAACAGGAAATGGAGCCATATTGCATAACCATCCGAAAGGTAAACTTACTTTTGTGAATTTTATCATAGCTATATGTTTTAGGATTTAGATGCAAGATTACACTATCATGTTTCGGTTTATCCAAAACATGATTTATAACCTACCCAATTGTATTTCCTAAAACTTTATAAAGTTCTTAATTTAAGACGGTATTCATTTTGGTAGTATAGTTTTTCCCCCCTATGTTTTTAATGGTTTTTAAGATGAAAGTAGATAATATTGAATTAATCAAAATGTTATCTAATGTAACTTTTAGCCAACCTTTTTTGTTCGGTATATCCTTTATAGAATATTTTGCGGAAGCATTGTCGTTCCCTTTGTTTAATCTTAATTCAGAAATCATTTCAGTTTCGAATGCTTTCCTGTTAATAGTGGCAGGTAATTGAACGCTGAAAATAAATTGCTTGCGTTCACCGGTTTCAAACAAATCCTCATGTAACCATTTTGGGCTTACATTTTTTATGTTTTCTAATCCTAACGACCTGATGATACGCACGAGTTCTGGGCCCATGTAAATATTTTTGAGCTTCACCTCATACCATACAGCATTTAGAGGTTTTATGGTTTGCCCTTTTTTTATAATAGGGGTAGCTTTTAAATAATCCACATTATTATAGATTTCGCCATTTTTTAAATGGAATGATATATTTACAGGTTGCCCTATTTTAGTTATACTTACACAGCCATCCCAATAAGTTGAAGCATCAAATGTTTCGCGAATAAAAGTTTCATCTTCATTTACGTCAAGTTCTTTATTTTGGATTCTATTAATAGGAACATTCCTGAAGGTGCTTTCATCAGGGCACTTTCCAACAACATACCACTGACCACGCGACTCTTTTATTATATAAGGATGAAAGATTTTTAAATTATGTTTTAAAGGTTCTCTATTGGAATTATAATGACCGCTATATTTTAAATTTAATATTGGATTACAATTTTTAATTGCATAATATATGTCATCTGTAACTTCCAAAATTGTTGGATCATTAATAAAAGGTGTTTCAAAATCAATATGCGCATAACTAATTCCATTATTATGGCCTTCGTTTATTTCATTATTTAAGTCAACTAACCTCTTAATTGATAGAGTAAAAGGTAGTTCGTATTTGCTAAACGCCTTTTCTATAGATTCCAGGTCATTTAAATCTCTTTGATTTAGTTTTACATTATTTAAAGTTGAATTTTCTGTATCAAGTCTATTTAATTTATAACGTTTTTCTTTTTTATCACGCATTATTATTTCGATAATTCCGCGCTTAACTAATTCGTCCAACCGCTCAATTAGTGAGGTTGGAACCGCTGCTGCTTCCCAAACATGTTCATCTGTATTTTCATTCGTTAAATAGGTTGAATATGGTTCATTCAGCATGCAACCTTGCACCTCTTTTCTTGAATATGATTTCGTTGGGTTTGCTAAAAAGAGTTTAACTAATGCATAGCGCTGCATACTAGTTTCGCCTAGAATTTTTTCAAGAATATCCATTTTATAGCTTTTTTATTAATAAATGAAAGTTTATGCAATTTAATCCTTTTATTTTAGTTTACACGTTTTAGTTAGCCCCGCCAAAATGTAATATACTGTTTATTACTAGAAATTGTATTTAACTATATCGTTAAACGATTGAATTGTATTGAAGTGATATTCCGAATAACCTGAAACATGTGAACGTACTATTGTAAAAATAATAAGTTATGGACTGGAAAGAAAATATTGGGAAAAAAATGGCTGTCAAAGGATTGTTAAGGTTTAAATACCTAAACGATAATATTCTAGACCCCTACCTAAACCAATTTGTTCTATATCTGAATGAATTTAGTGGTATTCAAGCAAAATTAGAAAAATTAAATTTCCTTATGGATAAGGAAGCCATCTATGCAAGGACGGAAACAAGATTTAGGTTAGAGGTGTTTTATCCGAATGATGATATTTTATTTGGTAAAAATTGTGATCAACAAAATAGGCGATTTATTGTAGATCTGTTTTTTAATCGGCACGGTTTAAATATTCAGGTTTATTATCGAAAAAAAAATGGTCCCTTTTTAGAACAGCGTTATTTCGATAGAAAAGTTGACCCCGAGGCCGATATAATGAAAGAAGCAATAAAAGAAAAGGATATAAAAAGAATCATAAAAGGATTGTCTGACAATTATAAAGCAAGAGATATTTACTATTCAATTATGAGTTTTGACGATGCCATAAATGAAAATAAGCTCTGTAATCACTTGTATTATTTGTATGAAGAGCATATAAAACACATTAATGGAAATAAGCAGAAAGAATAATTTGATTGAATTGAAAAAATATGATTCTTCGTATTTTCACGAACATCATTTCGTTATAGTAAGTAATTAGAACATAATTTGTATTTATAAACAATTTAATCCTGATGCTCATGACAACAAATAAAAATCACCTAAGCTCTTTTGCAAAACCAGCGTTTTATGCAGAAATCGAAAGAAAAAGAATTTCAATTGAGTTTAAGGACTCGAAAGATAAATCAGTTAAAAAACAACTTTCAATGCTGAAACATTTAATTGACAGATGCATTAGAACATCCTCTAATCTTATTGCTCCAGATGCAAGTGTTGCAGCATTAAAGTTAGCCGCCAGGTATAATATTAATCTATTTGGCGCCAAAGAACAGGATAAAAGGGCAATGCAAGAATATATGATGAGATCAAATCCAGCGGAAAACGATTGTTTTTTTTACGAACACAAAGAAACGGTTTATGAACTTATAGTTAAAATTAGTAAAAGCGAAACAGAGCAGGAAGTGTTTTCGATCTTCAAATTACAAGAAATAGTTTGGGTATTGCATTCAGAAAACAATAATCTTATAGAATTAGGGTTTAATAGCGAAAGAATGAACGCTAATGAAGCATACAATGCTGCTAATATTAATGTTGTAAAAACTATTTTAAGCACTAACGATTGGCTTCAAGCCAAATGGAGTAGAATTTGATTTCTTATTTTACATTGATCTTTCTAATCATATTATAGTAAATAATAAAGCAGCAGTAAAGAAAATCGATTTGAAAGATTTAGCAATTAATATCACATAAAACAAAACAGCAGAAAGCGATATAAACCAATAAACCCCAAATCTTATGAAAAAAACAATTTTTATAATGCAGTTTGTGTTAACACTAAATGCATTTTCTCAAATAGTACACCCGATTGTTTTAGAGCCTACAGGGTTGAGTACTAATGGTTATTCGATCGAATTTTTAGAGGGTGGGTCAAATGCATTTTTAAAATACAAATCACCAAATATACGCAGTGCAGAACCATCAAATCTTCCTGTACTTGAAAGATTATCCTATTCAAATGTATTAATGTCCGGGATAAAAAGTTTACTATTTGAATACAAAAATTATTCTGGAAAATTCCTGACAGGATATTCTATATTCGCTTTAGGTAATTACGGCATTTATACGGACCAGTTATTAGAGTATGCCAATAAACTATTTTTGCCTGATCAAAATTTATTGAAGAAAGTTTATGATTGGATTTTACCTGATTATCAAATAACATTCAATTCGCTTACAATTGAGGAACAGCAGATAATAGCTGATAAATTATTGACCTGCGAAATGTATATTGAATGTAAGACCAAATCAAATGGACAGGAAGAATTTGATAATTGGCTTAAGTTAAAGACTTTTGAGGTAGATGAAAAAATTATTGGTTTTTTAAATAGAAGATTAGATAAAAATCAATGGACTCTTACAGATTGTAGATACTGGATCAATCGATTAAAAAGTGATTTTTTACCATTGTTAAAAAATAAAAAGGATATTTCATCCCATTATCAAGTAACTGATTGCATATCCCCTGATTTATATATAGCAACAAATCATAAAGGAGAATATTGGTTGCTGAACTCCGATTTCAATTTAGTTGGCCCTAGTAAATATGTGTGGATACAAAAACAGAGTGACACGCTGCTTTATGGCTACAAATCATATAATACAGATGATTATGAAGAGTTGAATTTAAGAGCCTATAAATAATTTTGTGTAATCCGTTGATAATAGAAGATAACGTAGAAGACTTATAAACGTGAATTTTTAAGCTTAATTTCAATTTATTACATCTTATTGGGACATCTGAGGGGGTGAAATTTTCCAAATAATAGCTTAATAAAATTATGGATTTTTAATTATTTTGGAAATTTCAGAACTATTTGTTTGATAAAAATTATGAATTTAAATTAAGTGAAAATCAAGCAACTCTTTATTTAACTTATTGTTTATCAGTAAATTGTGATTTTTAGATGTAGATTTTCTATTGTTCGTAAATTACAGTCCGCTGATAAAAGTTGATGTCCCAAAGCTATAAATCGTATAACAAAAATCTTTTTTTTGCTTGTTAGATTAAAAATAATAGTACATTTGCATCCGCATATAAAAAGTTCTTTATAATCATTGTTCGGGGCGTAGCGTAGTTGGTTATCGCGCCTGGTTTGGGACCAGGAGGTCGCAAGTTCGAGTCTTGCCGTCCCGACATAAAATTAAAAGCGATTTACGAATTTAGATTTGTAAATCGTTTTTAGTTTAAAATAGACTCGACCCCATAGCTCAGCTGGATAGAGCAACGGTTTTCTAAACCGTAGGCCTTTGGTTCGAATCCAAATGGGGTCACACAAAGCCAAGATTTGTTCTTGGCTTTTTTTATCCCTAATTTCTGCCTGCCAATCTCTAATTCCCCTTTACTTTTAGTGATTTTTATCAAATCTCAGTTGTATATTTTTTACATCTAAATTTCCATTCATTGATGAAGATACATTGTAAAATAAGTTCGATTATTCAAGCATAATTTATTTACCCCTGTTGAATGGCTTGATGGGATTGTAATATATCTTTTATCATTCAAGCAGACATTTATTCTTCCTTGAATATTATCATCCCTTTGTTTTAGAATTAACATGTATATGTTTACAAATCTAAAATACTTCATAAATCGTTATTGTTTTAAAGAGTAGTTTAGCATAAAGCAATTTGTGATAGCATCCATATAATAGTTGTCAAATAGTAAAATAATGAATGTACATCTTATAGCAATTGGTGGAAGCGCAATGCACAATATGGCTATTGCCATGCATAAAAAAGGTTTTCATGTAACGGGTTCTGATGACGAGATTTTTGAACCTTCCAAAAGCCGCCTGGCTAAGTTGAACTTGCTTCCTGCTAAGGAAGGCTGGGATGTTGCAAATATTCATTCCGGACTTGATGCAGTAATTTTAGGAATGCATGCCCGAATCGATAATCCTGAATTATTAAAAGCCCAAGAATTGGGATTGAAAATTTATTCTTATCCTGAATATATTTACGAGCAGACGAAAGATAAAGTAAGAGTTGTTGTTGGTGGTAGCCACGGTAAAACAACTATTACTGCCATGATTCTGCATGTTTTGAATTATCACAATTTAGATTGTGATTATTTGGTAGGCGCTCAATTGGAAGGTTTTGATACGATGGTGAAACTTACTAAAGAAGCAAAAATAGCAATTATTGAAGGTGATGAATATTTATCATCTCCGATCGATCGAAGGCCTAAATTTCATTTGTATAAACCCAATATAGCTATATTAAGTGGTATCGCTTGGGATCATATTAATGTATTTCCAACATTTGATTTTTATGTAGATCAATTTATGATTTTTGTAAATCAAATAGAGCAGGGTGGAAGCCTTGTTTATTGTGAATTAGATTCTGAAGTAAAAAAAGTGTGCGAAGCTGCCCGTTCAGATATTAAAAAATTACCATATTCAATTCCGAAAAATAGAATTGAAAATGGCACAACTTTTATTTTACATCCTGAGCTTTGCTTAAATGAAACAGAGTTAAATATTTTTGGCGACCATAACCTTATGAATCTGAATGGTGCAAAATTCGTTTGTAATCAGTTAAATATTAACGACGATCAATTTTACATTGCAATTCAAAGTTTTAAAGGAGCAGCCAAACGTTTAGAACTCGTGAAAAGAAATGCCAATACTGCATTTTACAAGGATTTTGCGCATTCCCCTTCTAAATTGAAAGCAACTACTCAAGCTGTAAAAAAACAATTTCCTAATAGGAAATTAATAGCCTGCATGGAATTACATACGTTCAGCAGTTTAACGGTTGAATTTTTAAATGAGTATAAAGGTTCAATGGATCTGGCAGATGAGGCAATTGTTTATTTTAATCAGCATACCATTCAACATAAAAAATTGAAACCGATAACTGAAGAGCAGGTGAAAGCTGCTTTCGGTGGAAATAATATTCGTGTAATAACCAATAAAGAACTGTTGCAAAATGAACTGCTGAAAATGAATTTCGAAAATAAAAATTTATTGATGATGAGCTCAGGTAATTTTGATGGGATTGATTTTAAAGAGTTGGGTGAGTTGGTTGTTCTTTAAAATAGATGAATGCTAAAGCGGTATTAAAAAAGAATGAAATTTTCATTTAATTTCAACTTTCTTTTTCTCAGTTCCCTGTTTGAGTGTTCGATTTTTTCTTTCGTAAAATGGCACCCAATAATAATGAAATAATTACTCCCATGATAAGGGTGGACATAAACATCCGGAAAGAACCAAAGTAACTTTTAAGGGTATCTAAATAAGCCAAAATTTCTTTTTCTTTTAGTTTCTCCGCTTCCATTAATTTTCTCGCTTCACCAATAAAATAATCAATCGCATCTACAGCCATGTATTTATAATAAATGTAATTGAATATGGCTAACATAAGTCCAAGGGTAATAGCATATAAAATTCCGGTTTTAAGCGCATCCTTAAATTCTATTGCTCCTTCATTTTTTTTTCTTTCTATGAAAACTGAAATAAAAATACCTGATAACAGAAGAAATAAAGTCACATAATAGCGGTATTGCTCTATTGAAATAGAATAATATCCCAATGATTTTGAAAATGCAAACCAGGCAATGCAATTAATGATTCCTGCTATAATTGCTAATTTTATATTTATTCCAATTTTCATTTTTTAATCTATTTCTCGATACAATTTTTTTCCTTTGTCAAAGAATTAATCGAAATGACATATTGCCTAAAACTTTTAAACCTGAAACTTTAAACGTTGAACTGATCTATCCGTTCATGGATATTAAAAACTCCTCGTTTGTCTGAGTGTTTTTAATTCTATCTTTCATGAATTCCATTGCTTCCACCGGATTCATATCCGACAAATGTTTACGCAAGATCCACACACGTTGTTGTGTTTCTTTATCCACTAATAAGTCATCTCTACGGGTACTTGATGCCACAATATCAATTGCAGGGTAAATGCGCTTGTTCGCAATTTTACGATCCAATTGAATTTCGGAGTTACCTGTTCCTTTAAATTCTTCAAAAATTACTTCATCCATTTTTGAACCTGTATCTGTCAAGGCTGTTGCAATAATTGTTAATGAACCGCCACCTTCAATTTTACGGGCAGCACCAAAAAATCGTTTTGGTTTGTGTAATGCATTTGCATCCACACCACCCGATAAAACTTTACCAGAAGCGGGTTGAACTGTATTGTATGCACGTGCTAAACGCGTGATCGAATCCAATAAAATACAAACATCATGGCCGCATTCTACCATTCGTTTTGCTTTTTCTAAAACAATGTTTGCAATTTTTACATGACGGTCTGCAGGTTCATCAAATGTGGAAGCAATAACTTCTGCTTTAACACTCCGTGCCATGTCTGTTACCTCTTCCGGACGTTCATCAATCAAAAGAATTATTAAATAAGTTTCCGGATGATTAGCAGAAATAGCATTTGCAATATCTTTTAGCAGAACGGTTTTACCTGTTTTAGGTTGTGCAACAATTAAAGCACGTTGCCCTTTTCCTATCGGTGTGATCAAATCAACAATTCGTGAAGAAAGATTTTGTTGAGAGTGACCAGTCAAATTAAATTTCTCGTAAGGAAATAAAGGTGTCAGATAATCAAAAGGTACGCGGTCACGAACAAATGCGGGTTCTCGACCATTGATCTTTTCTACTTTGATTAATGGAAAATATTTTTCACCTTCTTTAGGCGGACGTATTGTTCCTCTTACTGTATCTCCCGTTTTTAGTCCGAATAATTTTATCTGTGATTGTGATACATAGATATCATCCGGTGAATTTAAATAGTTATAATCCGATGAACGTAAAAAGCCATATCCGTCAGGCATAATTTCTAGAACACCTTCGCTAGAAACAATTCCATCAAAATTGTAAAGGTCTTGCTGTTGTCTTGGTGTGTTGTGACGGTTTCTGTTTTGATTGTCTCTATTTTCACCGTTCCCATTCTGATTTTCCTGAGCTGGTTGATGCTCTTGAGATGCTTGATTTTCATTCGGAATTTCATTCGAATTGTTTTCAGCATTAATCAGTGTTGTATTTTCAATGATAGCTTCTTCTATGATAGGAGCAGGCTCATTGTTTGTGTTTTTTTGGTCGTTTTTAGTTGAATTGAAATCTTCATCAGCATAAGTTGGTGTCGGCTGTTCCTTGCTAAATTGAGGCTCTGTATTTGTTTTCTCTGGTTTTATTTTTCTTGGACGAAGAACCCTTTCTTCTGTTTTATTATTGTCAGGCTTTTTCTCAGAAGTTGAAGGAGCAGAAGAGGCGCTTGCTTGTTGATCTAATATTTTATAAATTAATTCTTGTTTTTTTAGAGCTTCAAATTTTTCAATGTTTAAGCTTTTTGCAAGGTCTCTTAATTCACCAACAAGTTTGTTGTTCAATTCAATAATGTCGTACATATGTTGTTTGTTTGATTAATATATCAATTTGAAAAATTGATTTTTGGATAGGATTATTAATAGAATATCGTGTTTTTTCAATAAAAAGTATTGAGTGTGATTGTTATGAGATAACATAACAGCTGAAACGCACTGCAATTATACGAAGAAATTTTAATATACAACTACTATTTATAAATTAAGCTCTTTTTCCTAACTCAATCACCTCTAAATCTTTGATCTTGTCGCCATCAATAGTGAACCTAACCAGCGTTTTTACTGCATGAAAACCGTGATTCCCTGCAGCACCCGGATTAATATGCAATAATTTATATTGTTTATCATACATTACTTTTAGAATGTGGGAATGACCACAAATAAATAACTTCGGTCTGTTTTTCTTAATTTCCTCCAATGCTTCTTTTGAATATCGTAGAGGATAACCTCCAATGTGTGTGATGTATATTTTTACTTGCTCACACATAAATAGTTGATTTAAGGGATGGACTTTTCTAACATCTTGCCCATCAATATTACCATATACAGCTATTACGGGTTTTATTTTGGATAGTTCATCTGTAATTGAAATAGTGCCTATATCTCCGGCATGCCATATCTGGTCACATTCTTCAAAATATTTTAAAATTTTCGGATCTAGATAATTGTGTGTATCTGATATAAGAGCGATGCGTTGCATTCTACAATATTAAATAAAAATGCCCTCATTTGATGAGAGCATTTTTTTATTTATTAATAAAATAACGGATTATTTAACAATTGTTACATGTCCGATATATTGGTGTTTGTTTCCTAAATTATCTTTTATTTCAATATTATAAACATATACATCTTCTTGAACGACAAGACCCATGTTTTGAAATTTTCCATTCCAGCCGTCATTTATTGAATTTGAATTGAAAATCATATTTCCCCATCTATCGAAAATCCGCATTGTAAAATCAACAATGTTCTGTCCTTTAGGTGCAAATATGTTATTCATTTCGTCTCCATTCGGAGTAAATGCATTTGGGATGTAGAAAGTATATTCCGGCTCAATTCTTAAGCAATTTATTGTTGTATCAGGGCATCCTCCAATACTTTGCACAATAAGTGTAACACAATATTGACCAGTATCACCATATATGTGGAATGGGTTCATCTGATTGCTGCTGTTGGGCTGAAACAAGTTAGTTGCATCTCCAAAATCCCAAACCCAATTTGTAGCATCTATCGAAAGATCTGTAAAATTAATTGTTGGAGTTTCGGTTGTTGTTGGTTGCGGACCAAATGTGAATTGTGCAACTGGTTGCGGAAATATTGTTATCATATTGTTGATCGTGCTTGTAGAACTGCATCCTCCTGTTGTTATTGCTGTGAGTGTTATGTCATAGGTTCCTGCTGTATATGAACAATGTGTCGTAGGGTTTTGTAATACAGAAGTTGTTCCATCCCCTAAATCCCAGTTCCAGCTAGCTATGGCTCCTCCGGCAATAGTTGTTGAATTTGTAAATGTTATGCAGGTAGGAAAACATCCACTTGTAACATTCGGACTAAAAGCGATTACTGGCAATGGCAATATAGTAACTGTTATTATTGCTGATGCAGGTAGAGTCGTGCAACCATCTGTAACTGTTATGGTATAGCTGGTAGTTGAAGCCGGACTAACATTAAAAGAACTTGCTGAACCTGCACCAGGCATCCAATTGAAAGTATATGAACCATCTCCGCCTGAGGCAATGGATGTAAGTGTTGTATTTCCTCCAGGACAAATTGATACATTCGGACTAGCTATTACTGCTAAAGGAGCATTAACGGTTATCGTTACTGTCTGAGGTGTTAATGAAACACATCCTGCACTATCCGTTGCTATAACAGTATATGTAGTTGTTGTTGTAGGAGAAACACTATAACTCGGTCCGTTAAAGGCCGGAGATGTCCAATCGAATGTATATCCACCCAATGGGTGCCCCCCATTTGCAGAAGCATTTAAAGTAACACTTTGCCCG
>CANIFU010000019.1 GCA_947466965.1 Bacteroidota bacterium | reverse complement strand
CATATCTACAACAAATAGGTAATTGATTTCTTTTGTTCTAAGTTTATTTAATAAGGAAACCCGATCGTTAGAATTATCACTTGTTAGATCAGCTGCCTTTAAGCCCTTTTCAACAAACTTTTTCGTCATAAATTGCGCGTGCTTTTTTGAAACACAAAAACCTATAGCACAAACCTCATTTAAATTAGAAAGATATCTTTCGCAGTTATGTATTATGTCAATGACGCGTCTATCATCCTCTGAATAAATCTTTTCTAATTCGGTAACATCATATCTTCCTTTGCGCCAACTTACATTTGATAAATCAATTGAATCCGAAATTCCAAAATAATGAAATGGACACAATAAATTTCGATTCATTGCTTCCGGTAATCTGATTTCAGCTGAAATACTATTGCCAAAGTCTAACAAAATATCTTCGCCATCCATTCGTTCAGGAGTGGCAGTTAAACCAAGTAATATTTTAGGAATAAAATAACTGAGTATCGGTCTATAGCTTTTTGCAGAAATGTGATGCACTTCATCAATAATGATATAGTCATAAAAATCAGCTTTTAGATTCAACTGACTAAGCCTATTTGCGATTGTTTGTACCGATGCAAAAACATGATTGTGGTTTGCGGGTTCGCGACCACTGAACCACAATGATCCAAAGTTTTGATCCTTTAAAATATGACGATAAGTATGAATCGCTTGCTTTAATATCTCCTCACGGTGCGCCACAAAAAGAAATTTAGCATTCGGATTTTGAGCATAAAACTGCTTGAAGTCAAAGGCTGAAATTACGGTTTTGCCAGTTCCTGTTGCCGCAATGACTAAATTTCTAAAATTCCCTTTTACTCTTTCAGACAATAAACGCTCCAATATTTCTTTTTGAAAATCGTGTGGTTTAATATCAAAAAAGTTCGAGAAATCATTTTCGGATTTAGTATACTTTTCTTCAGCAATAGCATTCCGAAGTTTATCTTTATGTAAGCTTATATCATATAATTCAAACTCTGAATCATTCCAATAGGTATCAAACGTTTTTTGAAACTTATCGATTACATGGGGAATTTCTTGGGAGGTAATTTTTATGTTCCATTCAAGTCCACTCGTTAAAGCAGTTCTTGACATGTTAGAAGAACCTATGTAACCGGTATTAAAGTTCGTATTTCTCAAGAATAAATATGCTTTTGCATGAACACGTTCTTGTTTTGTATTATAGGATATTTTTATTTCTGCGTTGGTTAATTTAGCTAATTCCTCAATGGCTTTAGGCTCTGTAGCACCCATGTAGGTGGTTGTAATAATTTTAATTTTATTACCTTTTTTCGCAAACTCCTGTAACGCTTGTAAAAATATTCGTAAACCCGAAAATCTAATAAAGGAAACTATCCATTGTATTTCATCAGCCGATTCAATTTCCTTTCGTATTTCACTTTCCAAAGAAACTCCGCTTTTGTTTCCCGTAAATAATTCAGATTGCCTAAGTCCAGTCGAAGGCAATAAAGAAGCGACATGCTTTTCTAAATCGGCATAAGGTGAGTTTATTTTTGAAAATACTGCTTTTAGGATTTTGCCTTCAGAAAGTAATAGATTTTCTTCTATTCCTTGGTTTTTAATTTCGGATGATAAAAGTTGAATTAATTTATTTGCTAACTCAATTTGATTAGCAGCAGAATCCTTGTCTTCTTTTAATAAGCCTAGTGTCGTTTGTAGTATTTTAGAAAAGTATTGGGCAAGGAATAGTGCAGCATCTTTTCGTTTAAGAGGGACGGACTCTATATAATATTGATCATGAGGAAGACTTTCAATTTCATCAGAAATTAATTGATTAATTAATTGTTCGTATACACCTTCAATCATTCTATAATTTTTAAATACTCATTTAAAATTGGAATATCTGCTTCGGCCCAATCTAAGGTAACTAATTCATTTTTACTTAACCAAAGAAAACTTGCGTGCTCCGTTAATTTTATTTCACCACTTATTAACTCACAAATAAAAGGGATAAGTTTTATGGTCTTTGTTTCTGAGTATTGATGCGTATTAGTATTAAGTTGCTTCGTGATTTTGATATTTATATGTAATTCCTCTCGAATTTCTCTGATCATACAAGCTTCAGCAGTTTCGCCTTTTTCTATTTTACCTCCTGGAAATTCCCACTTTAAAGGCAAGACCATCTTTTCACTTCTTTGAGTGACTAAAACTTTATTATTATCTTCTATAATGGCGCAAGTAACTTCTATCATTTTCAGTTTAATTTTAACATCCAAAGCATCCAATTTTTAATAGTCATCTATTTAATAATTTACTTTATCAATAATAAAATAAAGAATTGAAAGATATGTCATTTTATACTACGTTTTTTATACTAATAGAGGAAGTTGTTCTATTTTTATAAGTTATGTTGCAGAAACACTAACAGTCAGTTTACTCGATATTAAACTTTTTAATATTGCGAATTTTAAAATAGTTTATTGTATATAATGAATGAAGATTTGTCAAAACACTTTGATTTTAAACCAAGGCAATAACAAAAATTTGCTTTCAAGAACCTTTGTGATTTTTTGAGTTAAAAGGATTAAAGGTTGCCTTGTGAACCCCTAGTTCTAAACAAATGTCCATTGCTGATTTTCCAGCATTATGTTCTTTGATCGCATTTACTATTTGCGATTCACTGTGTTTTTGTTTTTTCATGGCTATATAAAATTATGACTTTTTTGTCTGTTTTTATACAGTCCGATTTTTAGGAGGGGTTACAATCATATATAAAATTGATTCGTAAACTAAAGATAGAAAATTAAAACGTAAAAATGTTATGGTCTACAGCTATGCTTTAAACATATACAAATTTAGCATTGTCCAACCTATTTTCCTCATCCAGTCTGTAAGCCACAAGCTTGCCATTTTTAGCAACGCTATAGTCTAGGCAACAAATATTTTCTTTGTAAAGAGAAGGCTCCCCTTTTAACCAATAGTGTCCGAAAAAAACTTTTTTATCATCTTTAGGATAATAATCCAGCGATTTAAGTTCCGAAATTACAATTGCTTGTTCTGGCAAATGATCAATGGGTTCTATACTAATTGATTTATACGTCATCTGTGCAGGATTTTCCCACCACTTTATTCTGATATCTTCTCTTTTTGTACCATCCTTATCTGTAAAGAAATTTCCTGAAGGCATTTTCATCTCTTTTCCTTTTAAAGTTTGGTCAATTGCCCTATTTAAAGGGGTACCTATTTTAACAGATTGATAAATAAGATCGTCCGTTAATCGGTCATTGATTAAATTGTCTCTCAGGTACTGGATATTCTTATTATCCCAACAGGCATGAACCGCTCTAAAACTATCCGTTTCATAATACAAAGGCAAGGATTTAAACCATTCTAAATAGGATTCGTATTCTTTTTGTTTGTTCTGAAACTGCTTGAGTGTTTCGTAATGTTGAATAATATTTTTTATTTCATGTTTCCGAAGATGGCCTCCTTCTGTTTCTTGATAATGAAAACACAAGGCGTTGTATTCATGATTGCCCATTAATGCAATGGCATTTTCAGTATCCACCATTGCTTTAACAATTTCTAAAGTTTCTTTTATTTGAGGACCACGGTCAATATAATCTCCAACGAATACTACTTTTCTCTCCGGATGGGCATATGCTCCACTTTTTTTGGCATACCCTAACTTCTGAAGTAAAGCTTCCAGTTCATTTGCATATCCGTGTATATCTCCTATAAAGTCTATCATATTTCAGGTTCAAAATAAATTTTTTGTATGGAATAAGCACTTTTTCAGGTGCTGTGCTTTATTCCTTTTTGTTCATTTTAGCTAATAAGTTTCTTCCTCTTCATAAAAACCTTTAATATAAAATTATTCAAAGTAACTCATTGTTTTTGTCAAATAAGGTCAATCATTTGAATAACTTCACATAATTGAGCTTACTTGTAAAAATATTTATAAACGCATTAAATTAAAATTTCTAAAACTAAATTCATTTTTTTCGATTAAATAAGGTCTCACTTGGCGATATTTTCAATAATTAATCAGATTACTTGATTAAATTCAAACAATCCCCATTATTACAAATTAAATACGCTTCCCGATCCTCCTTTACATATCTCTTTTGATTTCAAATACATTTAAATCACAACCAGCTTGTTTGCTTTCAATATAGCTTTCCTATTCAGACTAAACCCTCCACTATAATTCGTAACCTCTGAAATATCGACCTCTAATTTTCTAAAAGCATTTCCAAGTTCTACCAAGAAAAAAGCACGCGCTGAAGTCCATCCTCGACCTCCCACTTCTTTATTAAATATTTCTAACAGTTCTTCCTTACTTAGTTCAGCTAACTGGGTTCTGAAACGAACTGCCATTTGATTTTCTTTTTTCATTTTAATATAATTTAAGTTTAAAATATTTATTATTTCATAATAATAACTAGCCAAATTGAATCATTAAACAATTTAGTAGAAATAATAAATGCACTCAACCATACTCTATTTTCTTATAGCCTTTCATTGCAACATTTTTTTATTGCACCCTTAAATAACATTGGGACTGAACCTTTTTTGGCGAAGCGCCCACATTGTCTTACCACCGTTGTGTTCAAACTCGATTGGTACTCATTGAAGAGTTCGGAATGCAGATGAATAATTAAAGAACAAAATACTGATCATTCAGATCATGTATTTCAAAAAAAATGAATAGGGGATAAATGAACTGTTTTTGGTTTGATTCCCCTTATCGCTTTACCACCGTGGTGTTCACTCGGTTGGTATCCTTTTCGGATTCTTGATAATATGACGTTTAACGTATAAAAATAATTAATATTGTATGGATAATACTATTTTAAAAAATTATTTGTGAAAGATTAGATTTCATGGGAGCAACACGACTATTATAAGGAGTAATTTTACAAGTCTTGATTTCTCTGCGCTGTTTTGCATACAAGCCCTTTCTAACTGCACCTGAATAATTACTTTACCCGAAGGGCCGCTATTAAACCAAAAAACATTTTAATAAAAAATTGACTTCATAACAGCTATTCTTTAGAGCAACTGTTATTTAATATTGAAGACTAAACTCAAACCATCAGATGAAGGCATTATACGGGCAACTTTATTTTCTTTTTTTGTAGTTCTATATAGATTACTAACACCAGCCATTATAAATAAACCAGCAAATGAAAAAAAACTTGCACTTGTGATTTTCATTACTTTTTGAGTATGGTTATATCCTTCAATTGCGTCATTATACTGTTGAATATCATTATAATCAGAAAATGACGGGACTTTCGCTGTTGATTGGATGATCGATACAATTCCACCCAGTATAATTGAACCTCCACCAACAGATAGAAGATTTGATGCTTTTCTTAAATTTAAGTTGATTCCACTAGATGATTCCGAGGTTAAGCTTTCTGATTTTTTCGACGGTGATTCTTTTACAATTTCTTTTTTCAAATTACCCATAACTCCTCCATAAGTGTAAAATTTAACTTTGTTCACAGGAATGATATCATTAACAACATCTTTCTTTAGTTTGTGGTCATAAAAGAAGTTGCTTTCATTTAAAAGCGTAATTGTACATTGAATGGAATCATTTGTTTCAGTAACTATAAAATCTTTAAAATCCTGAGCGTTTACAGAATTAATATAAACCAACAATATAAAAGTAAGTATAAGCTGTTTCATTTGTAGATGTATATATTAATTTAAAAAATAACTGAAAATGCAATCATAAATGTAATAAGGAAAACAAAAACTAAACCTACTATAAAAAAATTGTCGGCGACTCTTTCAAATCGATCTATTCGTTTCTGATTTGATGAACGAAGGGAAAGAAAAGACAAGAAACTACATGTAACTAAAACAACACATGCTATTCCTGTAAGCTCATCAATGTATGTTGTTTCGTTAATTTTAGTTACTTTCAATGACGTCAATACAACAAGGCAAAATCCTAATAAGTTAGAAGAAGTGTTTAAGATGTGTTGTGAACTATTGTTTGCCATAATACTTATACTTTATCTATTTAAGTTAAAATCTCTACTTATTTTTTAGGCCTGTATTTCCCACTAGTTTGGTAATAATACCTAGAACGACTTTGACTTTTAAAAGCGTTCTTTTTAGAACTAGCAGGCATGCGCACATGACCTTTATGATAACGAACTTTGTAATCAATAGAAGGTTTAACGTAAACTGGCTTTTTGCCTCTGTCTGAATCATTAATATCACCAAAGGAGGCCAGCAAAATGAAAACGAGGGCTATTAAAATGCTATACTGCTTCATCCGATACATATTTTCCATACCACATAAGTCAAAGCCGTTGGTATGCTTAATAAAAAAACAACACTGACTAAGCAGCCTCTGCTTGTTTTGTTATAGACCTTATTATACATCGCCTTTTTAGGGTCTGTTATCCAGCCCATACCTTTAGGTGCTTTAAAACCTAAATTATGACGAATAATACGCTTTACCGAAGTGCGAGCTGCAATTCGTTTGCTGAGTGATGGTATGCGGAATCCGAATTTCATTCTATAGACTACATTAGTAGTTAGTTATATTATCAGACATTAGTCCTCTCAAATTTTATTTTAAATTTCTGCCACTGTTGTCAGCCCTTTGGCTATAGCAAATCATTATACTGACAAATAAAATCATATTATTTAAGCTTTCCAAACGATTGACCTCAAGTGGCAAAAAATAATTGAGTTCTTTTCCTAAGGTTACATACCAGTACTTATGTCTAATAAAAGTTTTGCTAACAATGGAGACCTAAACGCTGATTAAGAAATATAAGTCCGATTTTTCAGTTTCTATAACTTTATTTTAAACTTCTAAATCATTGACAAGTTCCTCAAGTAATTCTTTAGCCTCCTCTTCTAATTTCATTCTAGTCTTTTCGATATCATCTACTCTGTAATGAAAATAACCCCAAGTACCCGAACTTTCATCAACTTCTTCTTCACCTATGCAGTTATCATTAATGGCGTCCGAGTCTTTCAATTCGTAAATTTTATCGGATATTACATCAAAATTATTTTCATAAATAATCTCACATTCGGAATGTGAAACCGTAATAAATTTCGCATTGATACACTGAATTGCTAATTCCTCAAAAGAAAATCCTATTTCTTCAAAAAAATCAAAAGGCAATGAATCTTGGGCAACCGTAAATTCATTCATATTTTAAAATTTTAATTAAAGCGAAACATTTTTAGTAAATATAATTTTTGATTTCGGACAGAAAAACTATCCTACTAATCAAAGTGGAAGAAATTTACAGAAATCATAACACACATGTTAAAAAAAAAATAATCAAAACACTTTATCTATCAAAAGAGTTCCATTAAATATTTTGCTACTTCGTTTTTATTTAATTTCATTTGGAGATCTACATAGTCATCTGAGTATAAAAGGATTTCCCTATTATTTTCATCTAATCTAATAATGTACTTATAAAGCTCTGGTCTTTGATAATGGAAGTTAGAAAAACTAATTTCGCCAGGAACGAAGTCATTAATTGATGCTTCAATAATAAGTAAGATAGTATGGTCGTTTAATATTTTAATAAAAGACAATTTATACTTTTCTTTTTTTATGTTTGTTCCAATAAGCGAAAATAGCAGCTGCTCTACATTATTAATAGTATAAAATAAAGTCGTATCAGGAATTTTTTTTTTTGAATGAAATAAATTAACATCTTCAACTATTTTGACAGAAGTAGTTTTACCAGATAAAATATTTTTTATTTCAAAAGCATTTCTTTTATTTCTATAACTATTGAGCAAAATAATGACTATTGCAATAAAAGCAAAATTTATTAAAAAACCCATTGTAATGTTATTTTAATGATTGTATTTATTTTTAAAATAATTTATTATTGATTTTGCTTTCAACCTGTTTAATAATTATTCATAGAAAAGAATATTTGATATATAAACTACAATACCAAAAAAAGCACCTACAAAACTTAACTGTAAATTACTACCATCTGGGGTAAATATTACAAAGGCAATAAAGGCAAAAAATGTATACAGTCCCCATTTTTTCATTTGCCATAAACCAATTAAACTAAATCCATAAACTATTACACCGATCCAAAACAAATCGTTTATATTATCAGACATTAGTCCCCAAATTATCAAATAGCCGACATTCAATGAACAAATACAATTTGCTATTATAACAATTAATGGGGTTTTAAGAGGTTTAATAAGTTTACAATTAATACAAAACTCTTTAGCCTCTTCGTTTTCTATTAAGCATTTAGTGCATTTCCACATAAGTCTGATTATTAAAATTTGGGATTAATTAATTATTTATTTAACAATAATTTAAATAATGAGTAAAAAAAGTACTTCAATTTGAATATAAATATCTTATGATGTATACTATTTAATATTTCCACTATATTACTTTTACCTACACTTACAAGCGCTTATAAATTTTTTATATTAATATTCCAAGTAAATGTATATCAGCAAGAACCTCAGTCTCGAAACATATTTCAATTTTATTTCTTCTTTTAATTTTTATCATACGGATATAAAAATAATACCTCTTTTATTATAGAATCCTGCATGCTGTAATATTGAGCAGGAGCAACCGTGCAGAGTATTCCTAAATAACGACCCCTTTGTTCTGCTCTGAACAAAAACCTTATTTCTTCAGCTTTAGATTTATAAAACCCCTCAAATGCTTTTAAATTTTTGATTTTAGAAAATTTTTGATTCGTTTTTTGTAAGCCCATCGCCTTGGACAAAATATCAGAAACATCCATCATTACGCTGTCTGCATTTTTATTTTGTTCAGCACTTTTGAATTCAAAATCATACAAAAATTCTTTGAATTCCGAGTTTTTATCCTCAAACCCGTAAACACAAAATTGATTATACGTAGTTATAAATAAATTACTGTCAAGATCAGCATCAATTTTAGTTAAACCATAAAATTTAGGAACGAATAAGCTAAATGCAGGCGAAATAGATTTTTTTTCAAAAACAAGGTTGCTAGCATTTATATTATTTACTAGTTCAGCTTTCCCACTATTGGCTTGTGAAACTATTAAATAAAGTACTGCCGAAAAAACCAAACGAATAAGAAAAACTACACCCGACACAGCCAGTCCCATGACTACTAAATTGTCCATCTCTTTGCCTTTCTTTATTTGTCGCTTGATGTACCAAGCCGAAATCCAAAAATTAAATACCACCGGCCAAACCGCGGTTTTAAAATTGCCACAGAGTAATTCAAAAACAAGATGCATAAAGCAAAAAAGGAATACACCCCATCTTGCTGTTTTCCAAAGTGTATCGTGGTCAGTATTTTTAATTTGATCGAGTTCCATGTTTTATAATTACTTTTTATTCGGTTTTTAGGATTTCATATTCAAACATTATTTTGTACTAAAGGAATCCATTATTTGTTTTTGAGCGTCCTTATGATTTAATAGCTTACCTGTCCTTACGCCCAATATAAGTACTGCCATAATTATAAATGTCAAAACAATTATTCCTACTTGAAATAGTTTTTTGTTAGCTTTCAATTATTTCCTATTTATATTGGTCATTAACAACAATTGTATTCGCTACCAACTTAAAAAGCGGTAAGTATTTTTGCATCTCTGAGGTCAAGTCAAAATCTAGTCTGCTTGCAATTCCTCCTTGTAAAAAATACATTTTATTATCTCTAATAAATATAAATCTAAGTAGACGCATTTTGATTTGTATATCTAGCCGTTCAACTATTTGCTCAGACTCAAGCATCCCACCAATATTGTTTTCCAGCATTATTTTTTTAAATGAAATATATTTACCACCGTCCGAGATAAAACCTTTCATTTCTTTTTCTGTGAATAACTCATTCAAATCTTCCTTTGACAATTTATAACCTTTTGGCAAATCCATTTCTTTAACCATCATCATTATAGTTTGATTACCGTCACCGTAGTCGCTAGTGAATTTTTGAATAATATTTGGTCTGTCTGTTTCTTCCGCTCTCCAACTTGTAGGAACCCTTATTTGCCAGTCCGTATTTTTTGATTTTGGATGTCCTTTCGTTCTATAAATTTTGTTAAACCCTAATAAGAATTCGTCTTGTGGTCTATCTTCAAATTGAAATGACAGCAGTGTCTCTAAAACCGGTGAAGCAATTTGCCCATTTGCTCGAGTTCCTACTTCAGTTATAAAATCTAAAGCATTTTCTTCAGTAACCCTTTGTCTAGCCACCATTTTTTTTAATTCAGCTATTAGTTCAATCTCGTAGTCTTTAAATTCATTTTCTCCTAGAAATTCAGATAAATAAATTCTTAAATTTTCTTTTGATTTACCAAATGTGGAATTAAATAATAGTTGAGCTCTGATTATATTTAGTTCCAAGCTCGGGAATTCAGCTTTAATTATTTTAAAAAAGTATTCTTGCCCTATTAAATATCCATAGGCTTCGCTGACCCTTTTGTATTTTTCTTTTTTAATATTTTCAGGTGTCTGTCCACTAGCTAAAAAGGAAAATATAACAAATGTTATTATAGAAATTATGCTTTTAATTTTCATTTGTTGTTTCATTTTATAAATTCATCCATCCTGTATTTATTCATGTGTTCTATAATAATAATGATACTAATTGAATTAGTGCAGGAAAGAAATTAAAACTCTTTTACTTGCGATACTTTTACACTTGTTAGTGAGAGCAAACAAATGTGCTAAAATGAATGCTTGCATCTTTTTTAAAGCGGGCAGGCAAAAAATAATTCTCTCTGAATAGTCAAGCATGTAGTTATTTAGTTCGCGTGTTTAAAATTGTCTATCTAGCAAAGTCAATTACACAATTCCAATCCAATTTTTTATGCTTATGAATTGAAACCGCTACTGTCCGATAATCAGGATCAAGAATATTTTTTCGATGTCCAAATGAAGCAATACCTTCGTCAAGTATTAATTGAAAAACGATATCCAAAGGTTTGTCAAATCCATAACTACAATTTTCACCACAAACAGCTACTCCAGAATGTCGATCTGCAAGTGTTTCTCTTTTGCTATTAACATGTCCCGTTTTTCCGTGTCTTCCCATATCTTTTGCAAATGCCTTAGTAATAGGATAGATTGCAGCATTAAATGTTAAAGGTTTTAATGATTTCGTCTTATATAAGTCTGTTTTTAATGTTTTATAAAATTTAGTCTTTTTGTTTGTTTTCGCTGAATCAATATATGGGCATAAAATGCTATCATAAAAATATTTTGGATAGCACCTCGCCATATTTATATATAAAATCACTCCCTTTTCATTTTCCGAAAGAACTTGGATGCCTGCTCCTGTATTACATTTAACCAATATGGTGTCTGGAATAACTATGGAATAAGAAGGCAAAGCAAATAGCAGGAATACTACAAAAATGAAACTATTTCTACTCATTGTATCATCTCTAAAAAATTTTATAAATGTCATCTTTTCAGTACTAAACATTTCGCCATTAGATCATGTTGCGCTTAACCTAACGAAATTATAGTAGTTCTTTTTATTAAGTTCCTTTTGTTACTTAACACTATATTTAATATAAAATTTGTCAGGCGTTTCTCTTTTGAAAACCTCAACTGGAACTAATAATTTTTCCCCACAACTACTTGTATCTTCCCAAACAAACATTTTTGAAGATGGTAAGTTTGTTAGTTCACTTGCATAAAATTTATTTTCAATTCTATTTATTTCCCCTTTTATCTTATAAGTTATAAGGTTATAAAAAGTCAATGGTGAATTGGTTTTGTCAAATGATAATGTTTTTATTTTTTTGTTTTTCGGATGACTTGAATACTTACATTCATTATATAGAAGACTTGTAATATGATATTCTGCAATTCTTATTGATGTTTGAGGAGGTATTGTAAGTTCAGATTTTTCGGCATATGAAATTCCGTATGTAGAACCTTCCATTTTTGTAACGTTATAATAATTCAAGTAATAAGGATATTTATATTTTGTAACAGCAGTTGCGTTATTCACTGACTTTGAAAACACTCTATTCTGGAAGTATTCGTTTGCGAAACCATTTAAAACATAAAATGTTTTTGTAAGGTCAATTGTCAAGTCGTTTTCTGATTTATTGTAAATAGTAAAACCCATGTCGCCATCTTCTGCCCAAAGGTCGTACGAAACTTCACAGTTTTTGTCTTCAAAGACAAGGCTGTCATCTGTAACTTTTCCGTTTTCAGGAACGGTCTTGTACACCTGATAATAAACCAATGGCGCACAAGATGTCAAAAAAATTGTAAAAATTGGAATGACTATTTTTTTCATTTTCGTTTTATTTTTTTACTATTCGTTACCCAGGTTTTAAACCTAGTATACATGAAACTACCACCAGTTCCTTTTTTTACTGATTGGTAATTTAATTAGTCAATCTGCAGTTAACCACTAATTGCCTCAGGAATTCAATATTATTTTTGGCCCAATCATCGTGAACAGCTCTAAATGTATCGGTTTCATAATTAAGTGCTAGTATTTTTCAAGGAAGACTTTATTTTAAAATAAAAAGACCATAATAATTGGACGCACTTTTATTCTAGAAGCATAAATTAATTCGGCTATTCTTCTGAAAACAAAAGTAATTAAGATATACACCGTATCTAACTTCTGCAACCTTGCAGCTATTTTTATCAATTAGAAACATGATAGATACCGATAATTAAATATTTTTTGCTCATCGATTATTTATAAAAATGAATAACTCGCCAAAGCAAGTACTTATTTTTGCCTAATAAGGTCAATCATTCAGATAACTTCATTAAATTGACTTTATTTGTCAATATATTTAGCGGCAAGCTTAATCAGAATTTTCATAATGAAACGACAGAAAACAGGAATAAGCGGGGAGAAGTATTTTATAAAACGAACAACTTTTTATGATAATTCTAGTAAATCAATTTAATTAAGACAAACTCCAGAACTCTCTTTATTATTGATCTTATGTGGTCTGAAGGTGTAATATTTCCAGCAGAGAGTCAAAAATCTTTAGATCTTTACAGAATATCAAAAATCAAAAAAAGACGGCTAGAATACTATGGCTATTTTGCCTTATTAAATAAACATTTCACATCTTCAAGAAATTGCAATGAATTTTTTTCATCAACAACAATTTCAATATTATCAATTAGCTTTTTCGTCTTTACTTGAGTGCCTGAAGCCATAACTCTTATTTTTGTAATTGTCTTATTAGACAATATATTCAAGTCGTTGTTCGATATTTCAAAAACCGGATCAAATATAATCCGTTGAGATTTTCCTAATGCAGCATATCTACCAAAACCAGGAATCATTGATTCACCCATACTTGGTTCTTCGCTTCTACTAGTGCAAGCACCTTGCTGTCTTAACTTAATAACTGTTCCATCCGACAACAATACGTACATCAAATCATCTTTTTTTCCATTATAGAAGTATCCACTTACCATTGCCAATCCATAATAAAAGTCAATAAAAGTGATAGAATATTTATCGTTCTTTTGTCTGATTTCAAAATGAGTTTCATGCCCCTTACCTTTTTGTAATAAAGAAATTGAAGTTTTTAGGACCTCACCTGTAAATTCATCTTTTTTATCTACAACAAGATTTTTGCACTTTTGAGAGTACAAAAATCCAAAACTGAAAAGAAAAAATAGAACTAAAGTTTGCTTTTTCATATGGCTTCTTAAATTTGAGCGAATATAATAAAACTTAAACAGCACAAAGTTGAAAGTTATGAACAGGCAAGAATTTTGGTTTAGTAACATAGGTATTCAAAATTCCACAAAGAGATTCTGCCATAAAGTGCGGAGCAAATTTCCGTATCATGACAGCTACAGCTAGCATGAATGCTCAATTTAAAAAATTTTATCGGAAAGTAACTACCACAAACAAAACAAACACAAGACAATTAACAATTCATGATTACCCATTAATGCAATGGCATTTTCACTATCCACCATTGCTTTAACAATTTCTAAAGTTTCTTTTATTTGAGGACCGCAATCAATATATTCTCCAACGAATACTGCTTTTCTCTCCGGATGGGCATATGCTCACTTTTTTTTGTAAACCCTAACTTCTGAAGTAAAGTTTCCAGTTCATTTCCATATCCGTGTATATCTCCGATAAAGCCTATCATATTTAAAGTTTTAAATAATTTTTTTTATTTATAATAAGTCCTTTTATAGTAGCTTTTTTTGGTTTAAAAGTAAATCAAATAAAATACAACTTATATTTATTTTATGCTGAAAAGACAAAGTTCACATTTTCAATACCTAGTTGTTATTTCTTTCCCTATCTATAATTTTTAAACACATCAAAATTTAATTATTTTTTAATAGCTCTTTTATAATAGTCTCTGAAATAATATTCATACATTTCTACCATTCCTTCTTTCCAATATTGTGCGAAACCATATTTACTACCTGGAAGTCCTTTCATTTTTGTTGCGTATAAAATTTCTCTTGTTGAAATATCAAAAAATGTCCAATAACCGGTAATATATCTTTCCAGTTTATTAAGATTTTCAATTATTAGAACTAAACCAACTCCCCCTTTTTGTGGTAATTTGTATGCATTTACATATAAAGAAACACTGTCTATTGGAAAACTATAAGTTGAAAAAGTAACTAGTTCAGATTCTTTAATGTCTTTACATAATATTTGAATTGAATTTAGGTCTGTTGAAACCTTTTCTTTTTTTAGTTTTCCTTTTATCCAATCCAGTTCATACTTTTTATTTAAAATTGAAATCCATTCTGGTATTTGAATATCTTTCATTATAGCAGCTTTACCGATCAATTTAGCATCTGATATTTTACATTTAGAAAAATCAACACCATAATAAATTATTTCTTGAGCAGCAACTAATTTGTTAATGTTCTTTTTAAATTCAATTCCTTCTTTGGTCTTTTGTCCATACGTTAAATAAGGCGTAAAGGCAAATAAAATTGCAATAAGAATTATAATTTTTTTCATTTGATTTGTTTTATTGTCTTGCTTACTCTCTCCGGTTTTTAGCTGCCCCGTTTGTTAAATTATACCTTTAACTAGTTAATATATTTGAGTGTGTGTCTCAATTGAAATAAACCTTTTTATATTCGAATTCCAAAAATAATTCCATTTCAAAAAAAAGTACTATGTTCTTAAAGATAAAATCTCATCCAACAATTCATCTGTCACTATACTCTGAAAAACTTGTTGCCACAATTGTTCGCTTGAATTGTCAAATTCCATTTGTAATGCTTCAAAGCATTGCCTTTCATATTTCAACAAAAAACTCAAGGACCAAGGCATTGATGGATTTCTGAACAAGGGGTAACTATCCAATTTATCTGAATATTTATCAATGAGGGCCTCTGTCCAAGGAATTCCTTTGTTCATAGCCAATCCCCACCAATGCCATTTGTGATAATAGCTGTCTATCAGCTCTTCTGACCAAGGCAGTGAACGATTCATTGCAATCGTCATAGAGTCAAAACCATCTCCTTGCCATACAATTTTATTTTTATAGAATTCAATTTGTTCTAGCGACAATACAACTCCATGGTTACAACTAAGCTGCTTCCAATCCCATTTATTGGAATACTCTTCAAGCAGATTGTCTTTCCAAGGTAAGGATTCATTCCTGCTTAATTCTTTCCAATATAAACCATAGGGTTTAATCAATGGGAATGGAAGATGTTTTTTAATAAACTTTTTTGTCCAGGGTAAACCCACATTTTCGCTTAAGCCTTTCCAGGGTGAAACAGTATACTGACTTGTTCTTCTCTCGAATGAAACCCATGTCGATTTTAGTTTTTCGATTAATTCTTCTGTCCAAGGGAGATTTGGATTGTAACACAAGCGCGACCAATTAAAACGGTCTTTATATTTCATGATAAACTCCTCCGTCCACAAGCCCTCACCGTTTACATAAGATAAATTTTCATCAAAAAGATCAAAATCGACAATCATCTTTTGCGTCCAATTGATGGATGCATTTACTGCCAACCAATGCCAATTCCATTTTGATTTATATTGCTGTATAAATGCATCCGACCAAGGCAAGCCGGTATTATTAGAAAGTTCATCAAATCGCTCAAACGTTCCTTTATATTTTTCAATAAAACCGATTGACCAAGGGAAAGATGGATTGTCGACCATTGCACCTCTAACATTTAAGTGCTGCTGATACTGATCAACCAAATCAGGTGTCCAGAGGATCTGCGTATTTTTAGAGATAGCCGACCAAATCAATTTTTCTTTGTGTTTACTTAACAGCTTTTCAGGTATGGGATAATACTTACAGATCCAATAGGTCATCTTAGCAGAATGCCTTTGAAATAAACCAATGATTTCAGCTTTTTCGAAATCAGATGACTGTTTATTGGGAGTGGTGTTGGTCATTTAACTTTATGAAAAAGAATTTTTCTAATTATATTTAAAATGCGCTGAAACACTTAATCAAAATGTCCTTTGACAACAAACTGCATTGTAAACTGATGGCAAGCAGGGCATTTATTTTCATGAATTTTTAAATGTAATCTACCCCATTCCAAATAATCGTCTTTTAGTGCATACAGTTTTGTCTGATACAAATCTGAATGCGTATAGAATTTCATATGTGCATTTAGATTGTCTACATCCAAATAATTGGCAACGGTTAATTCACCTGAAGTTGATTCGAGGCAGGGAACATGACAAACAGATTCATAATTGAATCGGTTGGCACCAAATGATATGTTCTGTTTTTCAAAACTGCATTTTTCACACACTGCAAACAATTTATATCCCATGATGAATATTCTAAAACGAATCTACTTATTATTTTTTTTTCAATTTATTCTTGTTCTTGGAGATGGGGAGAAAAACTGACAAATCACGCTGTAACTTTTGATAAATCAAATCATCCGCTCCTCGCACCTGACCAATAAAGTTTACTTTCCCACGAATACTTAACAATAGCGTTTTCACCATTCGTTCGTCAATCTTTTTTTGCTTGTAATAGTTCAAAGATGCTTTTTCTATTCCGTTCTTTTTTATATCATGCAATGCCGCCCGAATATTTCGAATATAACGTCTATCTACATTCGTTTTTACATTTACCTTTATTCCCGTTACCGTTTGTTTTTTGAAGCTACTTTGCATTCGAAACTTTCGTTCATTAATGGTAAAATTTGCATCCGTAATAATTTTTCTGACCTCCAAAATCTGCTCCTCATCCAACTTTACATCAGAAGAAAAAGTAAGATCATCGGCATAACGTGTATAGGTCACACTGTATTTTTTAGCCCATTTAATCAATTGCCTGTCTAATGGAAGGCAATATAAATTCGAGAGTACCGGAGATGTGGCTGCACCCATTGGCAAGCGTTTTTTCCAGCAACAGATTAATGCAATACAGGTGGATAAATCTTCCGAAAAATTAAAGGGTGCTGTTAAAAATATACTGCGGACATCGTTGGCTGAAATAGAATGGAAAAAGTCCTTTAAGTCAATGTTTAGTAAATACTTTTTATTTAAATGATTTTCAGCATTGGTGACAATTGTTTTAGGCGAATAGCCATCGTACACACTGGGTACAAAACCATAAACGGCATCGGGTTTTATGGTGTAATAGACGGCTTGTAAATAATGATTTAATCTTTTCTGAATAAAAAGAATATTTTGATTGGGCGCTTCAATGGTTCTTTTACCACCTGTTGCTTTTGGAATGGTAAATTCGGTATAGCTTGCCTTTTCTATTTCTTGAATGAAAGGGGAAAAGTTAATCTTCAACAATTCAGACAAAGCATAGGCACCCTTCAATTCTTTGAATTGAAAAGCATCAATGATATACTTACTAAATGTACGTTCTTTCATATAAAAAAAAGGAGAGGAATCGTTATGGATTATCTAATAATACAGCCCGTAGGTAAAATTTTTATTTTCGAAAATTTTAACTACGGCGAATCCTTAAAGCCACATTGTGACATCGGTTGCGGAACACAACCATTTAGCGTTAAGTTCGCTCATAATCTTTTTATAACGATTCCCTCCGGTTAATTACTTAAATTATTTTAAAAGGGATTTGTGTCATCTATCCCAGAAATATCAGCACTTTTATTCGGAAAGTCTGGTAAAAATTCAGTAGACCGAATATTTTTAAAGGATTCTAATGTATCATAATTATGAAAATTGGAAGTACTATCCAAATCTTGAAAATTGCCACATTGTGGTACAAACCTAACTTTTGCTGAATCCACCGCTCCTCCTCTATTTTTGGCCACGATAAATTCTGCAATCCCAATGGTACTATCACCTTGTTCATCTTCCGTCACATTGTAATATTCAGGACGATGTAGGAATAAAACTTTATCTGCATCTTGTTCTATTGCACCAGATTCTCTCAAATCAGAGAGCTGTGGTCTCCGATCTCCACCGCGCATCTCAACACTTCGGCTGAGTTGTGAACTAACAAAAATAGCTATATTGTATTTTCTTGCTATCGCCTTCAATTCGCGGCAAATCTTTGCGATTTCCTGCTCGCGGTTCATTTTGCTTTTTGTTTGAATCAATTGCAAGTAATCAATGATAATGAGTTTTACACCCTTGTCTTCCACTAAAAAATGAGTACGTGAAATAATGTCATCCATTGTAAAACAATCATCTACGATCTCTAGATTTGCATCCTCTATCGTTTTAGTTGTGTCCATAAATAATTTTTTTTCAAGATCATTCTTTATCGATGTTACAATTTTATACTTCGATTGATGGGAAAAGATGCTCATCAGTCGCAGCATAATCGATTGCGATGAATTTTCTAATGAAAAGAAGGCAATCGGATCATTTTTAGTTACAATTGAATTTGCCAACACGGTTAAAAGAAAAGCTGTTTTACCCATTGCAGGACGAGCACCGATAACTGTTAATTCACCAACAGGAAATCCACCTATAATTCTATCCAGCGCTTCTAAACCGGATGGAACAGCATCAAATAATAAATTGCCTTCTGACTTATTAATTACAGCACTTAAGGTGTCTGCATAAAGCTCCTTCAATGTGAGTTGTTTTATGCCACCCCTAAATTCATTATTCATGTTCAGAAATAGAGTCGTCCATTTATTTATGATCTCACGATCTGAATACTGATCATATTTTACGTCCTTTTCCATCTGAATGGCTAAATCGGTAAATTTATTTTTTATATTTTGTTCCATATGAATTTGTTTGAAGCAAAGAGATGAAATTTAAAGTGCTGAATTACGTGTGTTCATAAAATGATTACGACTGGTAGCCAATAGTTTAAAATTTATAAACTATTGTATTTTAAAGGTTTTAATTACAATTAGCATATTCGAAAAAAACTTGACTCGCTTATGCTGTATCTATTGTAAAAAAATAAATGAAGGCGCTCAATAATGCTATAGTACAGCGCTATTATTACTGCTCTTCCTTCAAAATAAATGTAATAATGAGATGATTTTCTTTTTTTTTTGCAAGCTTTTCGTCTAATTTATCTATAAAGAAATAAAAGATACCGCTATTTAAAATGCATCGTAATCAAATGCCTGGGCAATTTAATATTCTTTGGTCCTCCATTATAGCCTGAAACAAAATAAAACTTAGCGGTGTCCTCATCGAGGTAGTTTCTGAAGGCCTCCCTTATCCTTGCACATTTTTGGTTCATAGAGGGGTTCTTATAGTCAACTAAATCGTTAATGGCGCGCTCAATTTCATTTTTATCGGATTTATTGCTAACCACATTATAGATTTCAAGAAGTTCCTTCTTATATAGATAGAGTTCTTTGAAACGAATTCCATCCGGATATCTCAAAAATAGGATAAATACAGTTTTAGGTAAAGCGTGCATTTTAATTTCAATATTCCCAAAATCAGAAAGAAATATTTTACAGTTTTTGTCAATCAGCAACTGGCTCAATATGGCTACATCGGTACATTTATTTTGTATATTTTGTTCCATATAAATTTGTTTGAAGCAAGGAAAAAATATTAAATATGTTTATTTACATGCATTGATAAAATGTTTACTACTTCTTTCCAATCGTTAAATATTTAAAACAATTCGATTTTACTGGTTTTAATTGCAATTAGGGTTTTCCTAACAACCTTGAACCATTTATACTGTATCTATTTCTAAAAAAAAGGAAATAAAGGAGCTTGTAATCCTCTAGAACATCCAATTAATGAACATCTAGATGAAAAAACAAAAGTAATCAAGAAAAGACGGGATTTTTTTTTCTGCAACCTTGCAGTTTATTTTATCAATAAGGGAACACTAGCATCCCGCTATTTAAAATGGATCGTCATCAAATGCCGCGGTAATTTAATCTTCTTGGGTTCACCATTATCGCCTGAAATGAAGTAAAACCGAGCAATGTCCTCATCCAAGTAGTTTCTAAATGCCTCTCTAATTCGAGCACATTTCTGATTAATGGAAGGGTTTGTCATGTCAACCAAATCCTCAATAGCACGGTCGATTACGTTTTTATCGGATTTATTTGTGAGTTTGTTATAAATTTCATGCAGTTCCTTCTTATACATATAGAGTTCTTTGAAACGAATTCCATCTGGATATCTCAAAAACAATATAAATACAGCCTTCGGTAAAGCATGCATTTTTATTTCAATATTCCCAAAATCAGTAAGTACTATTTTATAGTTTTCATCAATCGACAAGTGACTCAATTGGGCATTCTTTTTTACCGATTCCTTAGAATCCAGAAGTGGCTGTATGTTTTTCAATAAATCAGGATTACCCTCTTTTAATTTTTCTAACATGTACAGCAATACTTCTGTTAAAACACCAACATTGCCTCGTTTTTGAATTTCATCAATTTTTAATTTCAATTCTTCCGATAGGGTTGTTGATTCTATTCTGAAAACATTGTCGGCATCGTACTCTTCAGGCTTACCTGATAAACTGTATTGAATATCAAAGCGTCTTTTTTTAGATGAAATATCCGGATTCGTATCATTTTCATACGGGATATCTGACATTTTGAATGCGATATTTGCATGCGGTATTTTTACTTGATTGATATACCAATCAAAAAAACGATCGAGATCCTCCTTTGAGGTATATTCAATTGTTTTATACGTAAATATATTTGCTGTATTAACATATCCATCTGAAATACTCCTCAGTAGCGCTGGCCTTTTAAAATGGGGCAGCTGAAGTTCCTCGAGAATTAATTTACAAAACTGTTCAGCTGAGGTATATTTAAAAAGATCGGAAATCAACGCATCCAATTTTATATCCGGAATCGAATACAAAAAAGGAAAACGATAGCGAAGAGACGCTGAAACACCTTCAGAATCGAACAATTCGGAAAAACTATTCGAATAAAAATGTATAAGTTTAAATCCTTTTAATTCTAGTTTTTCGTTGATAGCATCCAGATTATCCTGTAAGTACTTACTTAGAAAAACATCGCTCGTATCATCAATAAAAACGATTGTATTGCTTTGTAAATACTTATTCCTTATTGATCTTAGATAGTAGTCGATACTCATTTTAAAATGAATGATTACATCACTACTATTCCACTCCAATTCATTTTGAACGCCTTCCGATTTAAATTTTCTTTTTTTTAACAGTGCTACATTGCGCAAGTATCGATCTTCCGTATTAAAACCGAGCAAATTGGCCTCCACTTGTTCATCGGGACTTTTTATTAAAAGCAAGGAATTATGCAGGGAAATAGTATCTTCTTTCAACAAGGAACTTAAATCCGATAATCGATTAATGAGATGAAAGGAAAAAATTAATTTATTATTAATTAAGGCATCTATTTTAAATTGTTCTTGAGGCGAAGGGACAACATACGAATAGAGATAAACACGCACCTGAAGGCCTTTACAATGCTTTAAGAATTCTGGTACATCTTCTCTTTCAAAATGCTCATATTGCGCTAATCTCTTTTTCTCTATCCGTTTTTTCTTTTTTTTATTGAACAGGAACGGCCAAATAATAGCGTTATAACGTACAAGAGAATCGCAAACAACATCAAACTTTTTGAATGGCAAAGCAAGGAGTACAATTAAAATAAATAAAAAAAGAAATGGAATAAGAATGGTAACAATAATTACCTTTTGGTAGATTGAATAGGAATAATCCGAATCATAATGAACAATTTCGGTATACATGTCAACTTCATCTATATCTTTCATCAGTTGTCCATCATGAACATAGCCAACATATAATTCTGTTACTCGTTCGTCAAGGGGAAGAAAAACGGTTTTTTTTGCATCAATCATAAACGTGTATTATTTTTTGCTTGTCATATAAAGAAAGTACCACGCAAATATAACCCAAAGTTATTGATATTTAGGAAGAAGGACTTCAAGGTAATCTTAAGTAAGTAAGAGTGGAATTGCATACTTATACTCTTCGTTAGCGTAACAAGCATTGAGCATTATTCAAAAAGTCAATTCAAAAAGATATATAAAAATAGAATTAGACTGCAAGGTTGCAGTAAATGAATGAATAAAAATTTGACGCCTACTTTTGAAAAAGAAATCACCACCAATAAAATAGTACAAATCGAAAAATATACTCAAACACGAATTTATGAAAACAACAAATGAAGAAAAACACAGAGCAAGCGGAATGACGCAAATAGCCGTAGCGCAATCCATGTGCTGTAAAACATTTAGAGTAGGGACAGGATTCGAGCCTAGGGATGAAAGAGAAGAACCTTTTCGGATTATTGACAATGCACCCGTATACCATTGCGGTTTTAATTTATGGAATTTAAGTTATAATTATGAAACCGATCGTAAACTTCATAAATGGGGGAATTTTTATCATCCCTACATGATGGTTGGAATGCCTGATACCGGGGGAAGTAATCGACTTTATGTGGATAACAGTCAAAAAGGCTGGTATATTTTAATCATGCTTTCAAAATTGGATGAATGGTCGAATGGCCCGAGCTACCCAGTATGGAGCGTATTGTCATGGACGCCAAAACAAAAAAATGATTCTATACTAAAAGCGGGTTACAGGATGTTTTACGCGAGTATGTTGGCTATGGAAATAGGTGATATCAAGGACATGGATGATTATGGTTCGCTATTTGATGAGGAGGGAGATTGGGCAGCATCTTGGGACTGTTCAAGCCGTTGTTTTCATGTATTTGCGAGTATAAGAGAAACAAAATATGAAAATGAAACGGATTTTGAAATCAGTACGGATGATGCTCCTCCCTATTTAATGGAGCACTTAAAGGCTATGAAAATTATTCAACCAACGTTGAAATAAGAAGTTTGGTGAGCGGTTAAATCGATAAATAGTAATTGGAACGTAAGCCATAAAAAACTTAAATAAAAAAAATAAAAATATTTCTTACATAAAACGCAACATTTTAAAAACATTAACGTTTAACACTGTATTATCAAGAATCCGAAAGGATACCAACCGAGTGAACACCACGGTGGTAAAGCGATAAGGGGAATCAAACCAAAAACAATTCATTTATCCCCTATTCATTTTTTTTGAAATTTATGATCTGAGTGATCAGTATTTTGTTCTTTAATTATTCATCTGCATTCCGAACTCTTTAATGAGTACCAACCGAGTAAGAACACAACGGTGGTAAGATAATGTGGGCGCTTCGCCAAAAAAAGGTTCAGTTCCACTATTATTTAAGGATGCAACAATAAAAAAGTTGCTATGAAAGGCTATAAAAAAATAGAGTATGGTTGAGTGCGTTTATTATTTCTTTCAAATCGTTTAATGTATCGATTTGAACAACTAAAACTTATAAAATAATCGTTAACAAAAAATAAATAGTATGGACTATCCCGTATTTAAAATTGGTGAAAAAATCATTTGCATCAATGACAAATTTGACAAAACAGCATACGGTTCTCACCTCATGGTAGCTTGGCCGAAACTTTATGAAATTTATACTGTGAGGGAAATACACGAATTACAAAACAGTATTTTCCTAAATGAAATAGTGAATAACAGTGATGACGAATGCAATGAACCTTCTTTTTTCAATATTCGATTTAGAAAAGTAGTCATTGATGATTATAAAGAACTTCATAAAGAAGCAACTTTAAAAAAAGAACCAAGTTATCAGGAAGCAATGAGTTCAATTTAATCTTATAAAAAATTAAACGTATGAAAAATAGAAAATTCTTATTTACAAGTGAATCTGTTTCAGAAGGACATCCAGATAAAGTGGCTGATCAGATTTCTGATGCCATTCTTGACGCCTATCTAAAAATTGATCCGCATTCGAAAGTGGCTTGCGAATGCCTCATTACAACCGGACAATTAATTATTGCAGGAGAAATTACGTCCAATGCCAAAGTGGATGCTGTTGCCATTGCAAAAGAAATCATCCGAGAAATCGGCTATACGCATCCCGATTATGGTTTTGATTGCCACACAGCGGCATACATCAATCTACTCCATCAACAAAGCCCGGAAATAAACAAAAGTGTGCTTGATGGTGGTGCTGGCGACCAAGGCTTAATGTTTGGGTATGCAACAAATGAAACGAAAGAATTGATGCCTCTACCGATACTTCTTGCTCATAAAATAATGGTTCGACAAAGCGAACTTCGTAAAAACGGAACCTTGGAATGGTTATTACCAGATGCAAAATCACAGGTTACAGTGAGATACGAAAACGATATTCCTGTTGCGATCGAAACGGTAGTTGTATCCACACAACACAAGGCAAATGTTACGCAAGATACAATCAGACGAGAAGTGATTCAGCAAATCATATTGCCAGTAATTAACGAATACATCAGCGATAGTAAACCTGAATTTCTTATAAATCCATCTGGAAGTTTTACAATTGGTGGTCCGCATGGAGATACTGGCCTCACAGGAAGAAAAATAATTGTGGATACCTATGGTGGAAGTTGTCCGCATGGTGGTGGCGCCTTCTCAGGAAAAGATTCCAGCAAAGTAGATCGCTCCGCAGCATATGCGGCACGATATATCGCAAAGCATATTGTAGCTGCCGGCTTAGCTGATAGATGTACCGTTCAACTTTCGTATGCGATTGGAGTTGTTGACCCTACTTCTATCTATGTAAATACACACGAAACTGGAAAAGTAGATGAGGAAGTTATTGTTGAGAAGATTCGTAAAATATTCGACTTAACACCTAATGGTATTGCAAGAACGTTGAACCTACGTCAATCTATATATCTGAAAACAGCTTCGTACGGGCATTTCGGAAGAATTGAATTTCCTTGGGAAGTCATAGATAATAAAATCATTCAACTTTTGACGTTTACAAATTAAAAAAACGATGAAATTATGATAGCATATTTTATAAACAGCCTAAGTGGTGCTAAAGAAAAAATACTTAGCTACAAATTAGATATTGATTTAATAGATAATGCAGACTTCGTTAATATGTATACTAATTGCTTGATAATGGAAATACATTAAACAGACCAATTTTTTTTAATTAATACATATGATTTTATTCCTTTTGTTTATGTATCTATTTTAATTATCAACGTTATACTAAAACAAACAGCCATGAAAAAACTAATCTTTTACGTTCTCTTGATTGCTGGTTTAAAATCGGCAAGTGCACAAGAAATAAACATTGACAGTTTAGTATATGCTGACAATGACACAACAGGTTTAGCAAAAAGTATTGCAGCAGATGAAGCTGCTTGGTCATGGACGGATACGCTGTTCGATGGCAATTACAAAGCGGTAGACAGCTATGTTCTAGGGATAACCAAGAAATATAAGAACATCCCTGATTTAGCGAAAGATATCAATATGAACTTTAGTACTGATGCAGATAAAATTCGAGCCATATTTATTTGGATGGTCGCGAACATTGCCTATGATTACGTTGAATTAGCAAAAAAAGATAGGAATATTAAAGGTTTTTCTTATGCTAAAGGAACCCCAAAAGTAATGATTGCAGAGAAGTGGGAGAAAGTTTATTTCAATTATGCGACCAAGGTTTTGCGAAATAAAAGAGGAATCTGTGAGGGCTATGCCACCTTATTTTATGAATTGTGCACCTATACAAATATTAATTGTCAAATGATAACCGGATTTGTAGATAAGGATGAAGCTAAAATCGAAAAGTACAAGAAGCTAAAATATGTGTCTACAAACCATGCATGGAACAAAGTTCTTTTAAATGGAGAATGGTTATATATTGATGTTACTTGGGCCAGTAGCGGAAAATACGATCTTAAAAGAAAAAGAACGAAGGGTAAAACGTACTCTCCTTTCTACTACCTCGTTAAAGAAAATAATTTATATCCCGATCATATTGTAAATGAAAAACAGTCAAAACGAAGGAATGATATTATTGGGAATTACAAGGACTAATGGTAAACGAAACAAACACTAAATACAACTAAAATGAAAACAGGAATTACACTTACATTGCTCTTGATTACAATTGCAATGCTTGGACAAGACAACGCATTTATTGCATCAAAAGCATATCGTATTCAACATGTTACAAACATTGAATTTGGAAACAAGGATACAAATGATTTAAGTGATTTTTTTGCGGAAGGGGACGGGTTTATCATACTTGCTCATTATACCTTTGGAGATTTTATTACTATTGATAGAGGAACCTATGAGAGCATTATCTTTAAAGGTGAAATAAAAAATGTTGCTATTTTAGAAGTGAAAGATACCCTATCGTTCAGTGTTGATACAATGACCAAAGGAGTCGAAACACCGGAGCCGGCTATTATTACAAAAATTTATATTGAAAATAGTTTCGAAGAAACTGCTGAAAAAATATTTTCATTCCGGATCGAATTCCCAAACGAGGTATGGGAATTCATAACAACAGAAGTCATAACCGGAAAAAAAGATATTTAAATCCCTACGTTTTGTTTGAAATAATATAAGTACTTCAAGCTAGTAGTATTCCATCTTACGAAATTCCGATAGGACTCCAATTAATTACTATTAAATTTTAAAAATTATACAATGAAAACGATAAGACTATTCATTATGATGAATCCTGTAAAGGATATTTTGACAACTAAAATTGTTGGATTTGAATATCCAATAAGAGATAGTGTATTCATATACTCAAATTGCAAATTACCTATTAACGTAAGAAAAAATGAAGAGATTATTGAAATAGGAAAAATAATTTCCGCGAATGACGAACTTCAAAAAATCAAACAGGTATGGTGGCAAATTTGTAAAATTCAATTAAATGAAAACATTGCTCTCGATATTATTGATGAGTACATAAATAAAGAAGAACGTATTTTTTTTGATGCTTTAAACGGATCACTTTATTCCAATAATGGCTTTAATTCAGGTTATAAATGGGACGGGATTTTAATTAATAATTGGAAACATGTTATGAAAATTACGAACCAACTAAATGCAGATTCACAATGAAAAAAGATCTAAAATATATTTTGTTTAAATGCAAACACAAGCAATTTGATCCTGAATATTTGATTTATGAAAAAACTGGAAATGGAGGTTATAATATCAAAGTATATCTAGGAGCTGTTGAAGTAGGAACAGCAGAAGGATATACCTGGGCGGTGGCAGGCGATGCTGTATTTTACAATTTTACAATGTACGATTTCACGAAAAACGTAATTCCTAAAAAATACTTTTTTAACGAATATCTTTTTGCTGAAAGAATCAGCGGAGCAGGTTCCGCTGGAAGAGGAGCATTTCCAACAAGTATCTATTTAGGAATGCCACCAAAAGAGTTTAAAAACAACCTATTTAAATGGTTAATTAGGAAAATAAGATTAAAATTCTTCAACTAATAAAATTTTGAATACACAACAGTCACAACTGCTTCGCATATTGCTTTTTCAATAAACGGTAGATAATTCATGACAAAGGAAAAAGATAACTTATACGTCCATTCGAAATTAACGGAGATTTTCTCTATCCATCCGATTTTGAAAGATAAAAAATTAAAGAAGCTGGATATTCCTTATCCGGCTTCTCAATATGAACATGAAAAAATTGATGTCGTCAACTGGGATGAATTTATAAAAAACGAACCATACAGAATCCCCTTGCTTGTTGCAAACAGGGCACACCTTTGGCCAAAAAACATCCCCTATGAGGTTTTCTTTGAACAAAAACGTATGGTGGCCCTACTCCATGTTGCCTACCTTAATCTTGTTATACTGGGATGCGAAGTGTACGAACTTCCAGCAGGATTTAATTCCCAAAGTGATTTCCCTGAGGAATATGAAGCATATACGCTTTTGAAACCTTAGGAGCTTTGCTACATACATTAAAATGATATCAGCAATGAAAGAGGAAACATATATACATCTGCTAAAATACAACCAAGAGTTGATGTTTGTGGAATATGGATTTTGTGACTTATATTATAAGATAAATAATAATAAACTATTTATTTTAAAAATGGACCAACAAGATCATTCTATAAACGAACTTGTCATTTCTTACAATACAAATTTGAATACAACTAGTGCTATTTTAGCTTATTTCTTAAAAGAAGTCTTTTTTAAAAATCTATTTTTTGGAGAAGGAGAATTTATATACGAAAAAAGCGAGCTATTTTCAGAGGACTATTTTAGTTCCATTAAAAGTGAACTAAACGATGCATACAGACAAAAGATTAAATTAATTGAAGATGCTGCAAAAAATAATGACTTAATTAATTTCTGCCGAGCTATCAACCTAAATCCTATACCAGATGGCACTCAGGCAACAAATTGGATAGCCAATTGCCTTAAGGGAAATCACCACCTGCTGCTATCTACAATAACAAATCAATGGGGTTGTCCGTATTGTCAGAAAAAAGGAGGACTATCAGAATTAAAAGAGTGGCATTTAATTCAGAAAAAATAGATTGAAATAAATAATTTAATGATATAATGTATGACAGAAAAAGATCTACTTAAAAACGAATTCATAGAAACCAGCTATATTATTCATCTTAAAAAAGAGATTACATTAAAAATTGGAGAGTACCCCTCTGAATTATTAAACTATTTTCCAAAAATTGAATCCTGGGCATTTATTACTGCATGGAATCCTCTTCCAGCTATTTTATCAAACGCTCAAAACAAAATTCGAAATAGTGAATTATTAGCACAATTCAACGCGGCTAACTATGAAACGTACCCCGGAATCGGTATTTCAAAAAATGAAAAATGGTCGGAGGCATCTTTTTTTATTGTAAACATCGACTTAGAAGCGGCCCATTCAATTGCATCACAATTTGGGCAATTGGCTTTTTTATATGGGGATAGAGAAAGAGGAAATGAATTGATCTTTACACATTAGATTAAGCTAGAACGCTCTGTGATTGAAAACCCATTTGATCGGAAATAATTGCAAAAGAGATTGATTTTAAAGTCAATCTTCCCTGATTAAAAGAGATGTGTAAAATTTATAATATACAGGGAGCGGAGTGTTTAAAGTGTCAAGTAAAAAAACCCGCAACAAAGTGTTGCGGGAAAATTAATTTTAATTTTGAACGGTTGCAGTAGTCGGGTCAAAAACATTATTTGCTTTGCACCAGTCTTCAAAACCCTTCACACCTAAAGACGCTTTGATTTTACTTGTGCTGATTGCAGTTCCTTCAACTTTGTAGCCTGAAACAAAAAAATAGTCATTTATTCTAACTACTCCATCAACTAAAAGGTCATAATCAGGACCTGCACTTTGTAGAGCTTTGTCCATAGCGTCTTTAATACTTGCTCCAAATCCGAGAAAACCCATACTCTTACCTGATACAGCTTTCCCTTGAGCCTTGTCAAATTTCAAGGAAACATTCTTAGAACTTATTACAGTAAAGTCAATAAGTCGATGTGAACAGCTTGAAAATGTAATTACTGCGATAATAATCGCAACAAAAGAAATTGTTATTTTTTTCATTTTACTATTTGTATTTTATTGTTGTCCTACTCATAAGGCTTTTCGGTGTCGCCCCGTTTTTTTAATGGTCGCTGGTCTCCATTTAAAAATACATAAACCACTCGCGCAAAAATATTAGAAAGAACACGTTATTATACTTTAAGCTAAAAGAAATAGTTTATACACAATTTTCACTTGGCTACTTAATATACTTTGTTAATTCTGTTTTAAGTTTATCAAACTCTTCTTGAGTAATTAATCCAAGGTCAAGTTTATCTTTGCCCTTTTTTAATTGTGCCAAAGCATCATCACTAGAAAACCCAAAACCTTTTACTTCACCAGTAGACAATGCGTTTTCAAACTGAATTGTATAATTAGATAAACCTGTTAATCCTTTTGTTCTAAATGAAACTGAGTAGCCTGCGCGTTTGTTACCTATTATAAAAATCTTTTTAATTTCCGTTTCAGTTCCACTAGATGATGCATATAAATTTGTAATTGGGATAATAAAACCATCACCTTCAGTTATGAAAGCAAATGTTTTGTTTGAGGAAGGAACTCCAATTTTTACCCGGTCACCAATTTTATAAACGGCTCCATCACTTCCTAAATAAGAAGTAAATTCCCCTCGTTGTGCTGTTGCTAAGTCAGCATATTTAATTTCTTGACCAACTACTGTCGATATAGCTATTGTAAAAAAAAGAGCAATCAATAATTTAATTTTCATACTGACATATTTTTAGGTTCAATACAAAAGAAATAAATAAACTTGTCAAATAAGGTCAATCATTAGGTTTGCTTCATTCATTTGACTTTATTTGTCAAAATATTTGTAAACATGTTTAATCAGAATAGAATATACAGGCTATTTCAGCTAATAAATTATTTGAAGGCAAGACCAGCAAAATCGGTAAGAAGCATCGAAACTTTCCTTGACACTTCCGAGAGAACAGTATACCGTTACCTCGATTTGCTAACGAACCTTGGCTTCAATATTGAGAAAGATAGCAACAACAAACTATTTATAGCCGTTTCAACATCCATTGATCATATTCCATTTACACCACAAGAAGTAGACTACCTAAAAAAACTGATTTTATCGACTGGAAAAAAAAATCAATTGGCGCAAAGTGTTTTGCAAAAAGTACGACAATCCAGCGAAGTTCAATTAGGAGCAGAAAGTGTTTTCAAAGCACACCTGGCTAAAATTGTAGAGCAAATTTCAGTGGCAATCATTGAGGAGAGACAACTTATAATAAAAGGATATAGTTCAGCCAATAGTCAGAGTGTTACCGATCGTTTGATCGAGCCTATCTGCTTTACCGATAATTACAATGCTATTTGTGCTTTTGAAATAAAAACAAAGCTCAACAAGTATTTCAATATCGAGCGAATAGGTAGTATAGAAGTGCTAGAAACACCGATGAAGCATGAAGCGCTTCATGAATTTTACAAGCCTGATATTTTTGGTTTTCAGGGGAAAAGCTTGAATAAGGAAATTGAATTGCAAATGTCGATGAGAGCTTACTTACTCCTTAAAGAAGAGTACCCAATGAGTGCGGCATTCATGAAAGTAATTCCCGATACAGGCAAGTATTATTTCAAGGCAAACGTTCAGAGCTTTAAAGCGCCAGGGCGATTTGTAATGGGTTTTTTAGAGGAAGTACATGTTATAGGCTCAAAAGAATTTAAGGGATACATTCAGCGTGTAATTAGTAAAAACACCTAATTATTATTCACACGTGCAAGGTGGAGTTCTAATTTTGAAATTTTGCGTGACAGACGATTTGTCAAAGGCCCTCTGGAGGCCTGTCAATAAAGGATATTGCTGTTGCAATATCTGGAACAAATTTCATTTTACTTAAATTCTGATTCATTCAAAAGTTGTTCGAATTTCTAAAAAGCAAAAATATATTTTATTCATTTAAACAACAAGATTGGAAGCACGTGTTACATTTCTGTATAAAAAAGAATTGTAAATATGTCGTCTAGCAAATCGTCCTTGCGAATCAGCATTCACTAATTTAATATAGGTATTTCGGGGTACATCAAAATATTCATAAACACTCCCATCAAGAAAAATAATTTTGAGGATGAGTTTATCGTATTCAAAATCGGCTATGTTGGATGTTGATATAGTTGCCGTATATTCTTCGAGAAAAGATTCTTGTGTTTCGGGTGCGATGCTTACTAAAAAGTGGTAGGCTTCAATGATTGCTTTACTTTTCTCTTCTGCATCTAATTTCAGTTCATCATTGCCAGCCAATTTGTCGGGATGAAACGCTTTCATAAAGTCTCTATAAATGGTCTTTAATTCTTTCAGTGTTGTTGTTTTTGATGCACCTAACAATTTGCGGTAAGCAATGATCTTTTTCATGATTTTTTTAATTATAACGAGCTCTATTTTTAAAATGAAACATCTATATTTCATCAGCGGGCTCAAAAGTAGGCTTTTTTATTCTTTATAATGAATTTCATTTTATGTTTACTACATAGTTACAATTTTCGATCGTAGAATATTAGTAAAACGTTGCGAAGATAAAGAAGTATTTGCCCTAATTTAAATTTGACAAAAATTAAACTTTTGAATTATTTTTATTGTTTGACATTTATATTAAAATTTATCCGATTTAAAACGCCTAGCCAAAGTAAAATCTTTAAATTCGCTTTTAAATTATCCATTGCATGCCGGAAACATCAGCAGAAAATTCAATTGCGTCAATCGCTTCCCGATTCATAAACAATACCAATAAGAATGTTTTTTTAACAGGAAAAGCAGGCACAGGAAAAACAACTTTCCTCAAACACATCATTAAACAAACATACAAAAATGCGATTATTGTTGCTCCTACTGGTATCGCAGCTATCAATGCAGGCGGCGTGACGATTCATTCACTTTTCCAATTGCCATTTGGTGCATTTATTCCATCGCGCGATGCGAATATCGCTTTCAATGAAAATATAAAAATAAACACACCGAATACACTCTTTAAAGGCTTTCAGATAAATGCAAGCAAAAGAAAATTATTACAGGAACTGGAACTGCTTATCATCGATGAAGTGAGTATGCTTCGGTCAGACTTGCTAGATGCTATTGATACAATATTAAAATCTATCCGAAGAAAAAACCACCTCCCTTTTGGGGGTGTTCAAGTTTTATTTATTGGTGACCTATTACAACTTCCTCCTGTTGTAAAAGATGATGAATGGCACTTTTTGAAAACCTATTACAAAAGTGCCTTCTTTTTTGATGCACAGGTTCTAACAGAAAATAAACCTTTATATATTGAGTTAGATAAAATCTACCGTCAGGCAGACAATACGTTTATTTCTATTCTGAATAATTTAAGAAGTAATCAGGTTACAAAAAATGATATTGATACGCTAAACGCTTATTATAAGCCTGATTTCAAATCCGATATTAAAGAAAACTACATCCATTTAACAACTCATAATAGTAAAGCCGATCACCTCAATCGTGAATCATTAAAAAGCCTTTCGGGAAAATCTTTTTTCTTTAAAGCAGAAACAACGGGTGATTTTAATGAATATGCTTATCCTGTTGAGGACAATATGGAATTAAAAAGTGGTGCACAAATCATGTTTATAAAAAATGATCCTTCAGGCGGTCAACGTTTTTTTAATGGGAAAATTGGGATTATTTCGGCAATCAGCGACAAACTAATTGAAGTAAGTTTTGACGACTCTTCAAAACCTATAAGCATAGAAAAATACGAATGGAAAAATATTAAATATGCACTGAATGAAGCCACGAATGAAATCGAAGAAAAAATAAACGGAACATTCACGCAATATCCTATAAAATTGGCCTGGGCAATCACCGTTCATAAAAGTCAGGGATTAACTTTTTCAAAAGCGATCATTGATATCGGACAAGCTTTTGCTCCCGGTCAAGTTTATGTTGCTCTTTCGCGATTAACTAGTCTGAATGGGTTAATTCTGTCTTCTCCTATCACTACAAACAGCTTGAACATTGATACAAATATCACCGACTATTCAAACAAAAAAGAATCGGCTGAAGCATTATCTTCAATTTTTGAATCGGAATCGTTTTTGTTTTTTCAGAATTATATCATTCAGTGTTTTAATTTTGCAACCTTGGATCATGTATTAAAAAGCCACATTGAAAGCTATCAGAAGGATGAACTAAAATCATCCAAACAAAAACATTTCAACTGGGCGTTTGAATTAAAAAAAGAAGTTGAAGCCGCTAGAGTTGTATCAGACAAATTTTTAAATCAACTAAATTATATCTTTCAAAACAAACAAGCTGATTACAAGGAACAACTAAAAGCTCGCATTGCAGCTGCAAAAAATCACTTTACCCCGATTTTGAAAGAGTTTTCGAAAACTATTTTTAAACAAATGGAACTGTTACGTTCCGAGAAAAAAGTAAAAGCTTATTTGGAAGAATTAACCGAACTCGATGCCTTGTTTTTTAAACAACTTCAACTGATCAATAAAGCGGAAGCAATGGTAAAAACAGCTACCGAAAATTCAGAGTTCTCAAAAGAAAAGATCAATACGACGGAACAAAACAATGAAAGAATAAAAGAGCTAAGCGCTATTATTCCTAATAAGGAGAAAAAGAAACAGTCATCAAAAAAAGACACAACAGAGAAAAAAGAAAAAATAGATACTAAAAAAGTAACTTTTGATCTTTACAAACGAGGCATGACAATAGAAGACATTGCTATTGAACGAAAAATGGTAACGCTTACGATTGAAGGACACTTGGCATACTATGCAGGCTTAGGATTAATTGATGTGAAAAAGTTTGTGAACGAAGAAAAAATGAACAACATTATCACCGTCTCAAAAACACTAGATACCACTTTATTTGGGCCAATAAAGCAATCGCTTGGAGATGAGTATTCATATTCTGAAATACGCTTTGCAATGGCATACCATCAAAATTCAAAAAAATAATTCGTAAAATCAATTCCAAAATAATTTCTTTATAAAAATAGTTATTCATTTAACGTCTCGCCAAATTAGCAAATAAATAGTGGAAGATGTAAGCTATTTTAGATTCTTTCCTTCACTTTATTCGCTGAATATTCTTGAAATAATTGAACATTTCATTTCATGAAATTTTAAATAATCACACTTTTTAAGTATATTTGAAAAGACCAAATAAAACGAATTATGTCGGCAACAAAACATCCAAAAGGACTACCATTTTTATTTTTCGCAGAAATGTGGGAACGCTTCGGCTATTATCTAATGATTGGAATTTTCACGCTCTTCCTTCAGGATGATGAAAAAAATGGAGGTTACGGCATGTCTCTCACCGAGTCGTTTGATATTTATGGAACATTTATCGCATTAGTTTTTCTTACACCTTTTCTTGGCGGCTTGTTAGCCGATAGAAAATTGGGATATAGAATATCCATTACAATCGGAGGTTTAATGATGGGAACCGGTTATTGTTTACTGGCGGTTCATAACATTACCGTTTTTTATATCGCCTTAACCCTTATCATTTTCGGGAATGGTTTTTTCAAACCAAACATATCTACGCTTCTCGGAAACTTATATAACGAAGAGCAATATAAATTAAAAAAAGATGCCGGCTTTAATATATTTTATATGGGAATTAATATCGGTGCTTTCATCTGCAACTTTTTTGGTGCTGCACTTTACAATTTTTTTGGCTGGGGACATGCGTTTATGGCTGCAGGTATTGGGATGTTTATTGGAATAATTATCTTTTGGATTGGAGTTAAACATTATAAGCATGTTGATATTTTAAAGCCTACCAAACCGGAGGATGCTTCTCTTTCAAAAATAGTTGGATTAACCATCTTACCGGCTCTTATTGCAGGCATCATAGGATGGATGATTCCTGGGGATATTTTAGGAAGTGATTCAACAGATGCTTTTATTTTTGGAAGTTTGCCGGTGATTTATTTTTATTACAGTTTATATGCTAAAGCTTCCGCTGATGAAAAGCGACCTATTGGTGCAATGCTTGCTATTTTTGCTGTGGTAATCGCCTTTTGGGCTGTATTCAAACAAAATGGAACAGCTCTTACAAAATGGGCTGAGTCATATACTGATCGAACGATTCCAGCATCTATCGAGGGGGGAGCCGGGAAATTGCAATTGCTTTCAGAAATAAAATACCAGAAGGATACGTTCCCTCAAACGGATTATCATTTCCGGAAAATAAAAGATGAAGCTGGAAATACTGTTAAAACTTATGACTACAATCCTTATTTTAAAAATATTGATCCAGAACAAATTCCTGCTGAAGGAGAAACGGTGAAATTAATAAACACCTCCATATATCAATCGGTGAACCCTGGCTGGGTAATTTTGCTAACACCTGCTGTGGTGCTTTTCTTTAGTTTTCTTAGAAGGATAAAAAAAGAACCGAGCACCCCTTCTAAAATTGCATGGGGACTTGTGATTAGTGCATTAAGTACTTTTGTAATGGTAGCTGCCGTTTATTCCGGGAATAATGGATTAGAAAAAAACAGCGCATGGTTTCTGATTGCCTCCTATGGCGTTATTACGATAGGTGAATTATTTTTAAGTCCAATGGGATTGTCGCTCGTTTCAAAAATGAGTCCGCCCAGATTAACAGCGCTTATGATGGGAGGATGGTTTTTATCAACCTCCATTGGCAATAAACTTTCAGGAATATTAGCGACCATGTGGGATAAATACGACAATAAAGCCTACTATTTTCTGTTTAATTTCGGTCTGCTTATAACTGCTGCTGCAGTAATATTTTTAATGCTTAAGTGGCTCAACCAAATATTTAAAGAACACAATGCCGGATAAAAACATGATGAATAAACTATTCTCCTTTTTAGTACTATTATTTTTTACAGCAAACAGTTTCTCTCAAGAGAGCGAAACAATTATTGACACAGCTGATGCCAGCAATGCCTTTTTACGAATCGGAAACTTCAAGTGTGATTCTGCTATCGTTCATCTTAAAAAAAAGGACACAAAAGGTGGTAATCGATTTTATTCAGAAGCCATAAAGGAATATAAAAAAGCATTAAAAATGAATCCGAATTCATACAATGCGAACTATCAAATGGGCATTGTTCTAACAAAAACAAAAGACTATAAAGATGCGATACTATCATTCGATAAAGCATTGAACCTTGACGGTGAAAAAAGCGATGGATTCCGTGAAAGAGGAGTTGCTCAGCTAGGAATGAAAAACGATTCCATGGCCATGAAAGACTTTAACAAAGCTATTGATAAAAACTATGATGATTACGAAGCGTATTTTCAACGTGCCATGTTAAAGTTAAAAAACAGAAAAACACAGGCTGCATTAGAAGATTTTACCCATGCGATTGAGTCGAAGCCTAATTATAAGGAAGCCTATATGAAACGAGGCCTGATTTATTTTAATAATGTAAAAGATTATGTTCTTGCTTTAAACGACTTCAACAAAATGATTGAATTCGATCCAGAAAATATGGAAGCTTTCTTATACCGTGGGAAAACAAATTTTCAGGGAGGCGCATTTAAAAATGCGGATAAAGATCTGAGCAAATACATTGACATGGAACCGAACAATGTGGATGCTTTAATTACGCGGGGAGCCTGTAGAATTAATTTAGCGAACTACTCAGGTGCGGTTCGTGATTTTGATGATGCAATAAAAATAGAACCAAAAAATGTAATCGCTTTAATGAATCGCGGTACAGCAAAAGGTGCAATGAAAAATTACACCGGTGCCTTGGAGGATCTTGATTTGGCTATCAAATTAAAATTTGATTACTCATCGGCTTTTGTGAATCGTGCACTTGTAAAATATGCGAGTCATGATAAAAAAGGAGCATGCAAGGATTTAGAAAAAGCAGATGCATTGAATAACGAAAAAGCGAGTAGCTTGCTTGATCAATATTGTGCGGAAAGAAAATAATTTGGTTTCAGATAAAACAAATGGCGTTTTAAAAAATCAATACGCATCTAACACTTTCTCCTGTTCTCCTACTCTATAGATCGTTGTAGAGATATAACGATCGATCGAATAATTTATTTTAATGAATCCTGTTTTTGAATCATCCTGAAAAATCGAATTAAATTTTTTCTTATTTAACAACTTTGAATGTTTACTACCTGATCCGCTAACGATAAAGCGATTACCCTTTTCCTTAAAACATTGTAAATTGTGTTCGTGTCCGGAAACATAAGTAATGTTCTCATAGCTATTTAGAATTTTCAACATTTTTTTACGCATTTTACGATACTTTGGTTGGGCCATATCTTGAGAATACAACCTGTTGATACCAAGTAAACCAAACAATTGAAAAGGGGTATAATTCACTAAAAAACGAAATGGCTGCTTTGTTTTTGCATGTTGTCCGTTGGTATATAATGGGTGATGTGCTGCAACAATAACAAGTTCTTTATTGTGAATTGCATAATTCAAAATACTATCAAGGCGAATATAAAAAAGGTCCTCCGTGTGTTTTTTGGTTCCTATAGTATTCTTCTTATAAGCATGCAAAAACCACTGTGAATCAATAATGATCAAACGCAAATGCGCATTCAACAAAACGGTTTCAGGACCTGGCAATCCATTTTTAGGCAGAAAGGTTCCTGTATTTTTATTGGCAACCGTTGTTTTTGTTTTTAAATAGTCTTCAACGAAAATTTCCTCCGTTTTTAGTGTTTTTAAACCGTTCCGTTTTTGTGAATTCCAATCGTGGTTGCCCGGAATAAAAAACACGTTTCCTTTATACGCTTGCAACACTTTTAATTGTGATTCTAAATGCAAAACAGCTTCTTTATCTCCGGCAATTAAACCTGATGGATACACATTATCACCCAAGAATAACGTACTACTTTGGGGATTGTTATTCAACTCCTGTTCTAATATTAACAACGCTTTTCCCGGCACCGTATCTTCGCCTGCATCACCAATAAGATAAACACCGTAAGTTGATGAATCCTGAGAAAAAGCAGGAGATAAAGAAAAAACAAACATTAATTTTAAAATGTATTTCATACAATCATTTTAATAAAAAAACTCACAAGCACAATAATAACGGTACTAATAAAGGAATATTTTATAACCGTTGCGCCATTTTTAAACTTAAAAATCAAATGACAGCCTGTATATAAAAGTATAAAAATAGTTGGCAAGAGTGCAGGATATAAAATAAAACTTTCCAAAATATGTCCTTTCAACAATTCGATAAAGGAGCGCTGCATACCACATCCAGGGCAATCCAAGCCCGACAATGCTTTGTAAGGGCAAGTCATAAAATGATCTTCGAGCCAATGTATAAATGATTGCATAAAAGGAAATAAAAAAGTCCCGACTTGCGGGACTTTTTATAAACAAATAAAATCTTATCTTCCCATCATATCCCAAGGCATTCCGGCAATAACAGATCCGATAATTGCGATGTAAACAATAAAGAATATTAAATAACAAGCAGAAAGACACAATCCAATGATAGCACAAATTTTACCTGCTTTCATATTTTTAAATGACGCTTCGGAAAACATTGCGGGATTCTGATCGTATATTTTTTTTGCTTTACCAGCTAATACCAATGCTATAATTCCTAAAATAAGTCCGATGATACCATAACAAAAACATCCAACAATTGAAATAATTCCTAGTACCAAAACAGCGGTTGAGTTTGGTAATTGTTGTTGTCCGGTATGTTGAACGAATTGCTGATTAAATTGTTGGTTTACGTTTTCCTGAGTAGGGTTTCCTTGATTTTCCATAATTGAATTTAATTTAATAATCGTCGAAAATAATAAAGAAATCGGAAATAGGCAAAATTATTTGTTCACCAATTGTTGGTGAATCATTAAAACCTGAGGCATTAAAAGTTGTGCTTCGTCATTATAAATGACAAAACTGGAACGTTTTATTTTTTCTTCATCGTTCAATTGATTTTGAATACGCGCCAGAATAGCATCTTTTGAAACACCGTCCCGTTTAATCGATCGGCTGATCTTCAATTCTAATGGAGCAACAACCGCTATTACTTGATCAAGATTCTTGTATGCGCCACTTTCAAATAAAATGGCTGTTTCTTTGAGGATATAATCGGATGTTTGTTTTGTGAGCCAATTAACGAAATGAAGGGCAACAGCGGGATGCAGAATTGCATTTAATTTATCCAGTTCAAATTTATTATTAAATACAATTGCTGCTAATTTTTTTCGGTCAACAGCACCGTGCTGATCTATAATAGTATCCCCGAATGCATTGATTACAAATGCTTTCACCTCAGCATCAGAACGCAATAGTTCTTTTGATACTTCATCTGAATAATATACCGGAACACCCATGATTTCAAACAATCTGCAAACAGTCGTTTTTCCGCTTCCGATACCGCCCGTAATTCCAATTTTCAACATCTTATTTACGAATAATGAATTCAACCTTTTCGTTGCTCAATTTCACAGAACGAACACTTTCAGGGGCTTTCAATATCACAACTTTCAGTTTATTACTTCCCTGTTCAATTTTCGAATAATCTACTGCTACTTTAAAATCAGGAGCAACAATTTTACCGTAATCATCAAATGCTACCTGATATTTTACAGAAATCTTATCGGGGAATGTTTTTAAATTTAATCCATTGGGAAGATTAACAACTTCAATAGGGAGTTCTAATGATGCTTCGGTAAATTTAGTAACGTTGACTTTCGCAAGAACACTATTTTGGGAAAATGAAACTTTTTTGTATGCTAAAACTTTGCTAAGATCAATCTTTAAAGAAATATTTTTATTTACTTTTTTTAAATTTAAGGGAATCGTAGTTACATATAAAATTACAGCAAGATCTTCTGCTGTACCTGATACATCAATAAATGCAGGTTCAATTTGTAATGAATCTGTTTGTTGATATTGCGCTTCAAATGCTAGCGTAATATTTGCTTTTACCGGAACCCTTTTTGTTATTTTTTTATTATAATTAATAAAAACAGTATCCGGTTTCACGTTAACTACTTTGGTTCCATTGCTAAATTGTCGAGTAATTTTTTCTAATCGTTCATTAAACGATATAAAAGAATTGTTTTTCATACCAGTTGCACGGGCGTCTTTTATATCAATTGTTATTGAATCACGATTCTGTTTCAACTTGTATATTAACAGACTAAAACCTGTGGCTTTAATTTCAACATCAACAGTTTCAGGAAGGTGGTTCGCAATAAGTTTATCATTAGGAAGGTTAATGTATTCAACAGGGAAAATAACAGAAATAGTATATTCTTTTGAAAGTGAAAGAAGAAGCCAGATAAAAACAGATATCAATAAACAGAATAAAAATGTGATTGCCCGTTTATTAAAGTGGGCCGCCTCTTTCGGATTTGATTTATTTACATTAATAAAAAAGGATTTCATAAATTCTGATTCTATAACAAATTTACTAAATTCATTCTATTTAGTTAGTGATTGGGAATACATTGATATAAAGTAATTGGTAAAGCAAAAAAAACGTTGAGCAATTATCTTACTCAACGCTCCAGCAACACACAAATGTTGCTTATTTTTGTTCAGCACCTAAAAGTGATGAAGAATCCATCGATACAGCATTTTTTTCAATTTTAAATTTCACTCCACCTTCCACCGTAATCATAAAAGTGGTGTCCTGAACATCGGAAATCTTACCATGAATACCACCAATAGTAACAATTTTGTCACCAACTTTAATATTCTCACGAAATTTCTTTTGCTCTTTTGTTTTCTTCAATTGAGGGCGGATCATGAAAAAATAGAACACTACGATGATTAATACCAAAGGGATGAATTGACTTAACTGCTGCATAATTATTTGTTTTTAAATTAATTTATAAATGATGAACGATATTTACTATTTGTGTAATTTTTTTTCAGAATTATTCCTCATCAGGTACTTCAACGGTGGCGCTGATGGTTAATACTTTTGTACTTGGAGTACAATTTGTAACAAGTGTAACCGTTTTTTGAACCAATCCGGATTTTCCACTACTTTCAAATTTCACATCCACTGTTGCTTCTTGTCCGGGTTTAATTGCTTCTTTCGGATAGTTCGGGATCGTACAGCCACAACTACCTTGCGCAGAAGAGATCACCAAATCGGAACCACCATTGTTCTTAAAAACAAAAGAATAAGAAACGGTTTCCCCTTGTGTAATTCTCCCGAAATCGTGTTTTTCATCCTCAAACTCCATTATAGGTGAACTACCAGCAAGAGCTGTTTTACCTGAAGCGGTAGAGGGAATATTTATTACATCAGAAGAAATTGCTCCATTCTCTTTTTTAGGATCTTGTCCGCATGCCGCCATCAAAAAAGTAACAGCAAGTGCTAAAAATAATTTTGTCTTCATTCTTTTCAAAATATTAAAATTTTCAATTTCAGTTCAGAAAGTGGAAATTATTCCATTAATCCACGTCCCATTTTATTCAATAAATTTCCTGCTTTTAAATCAGCAACAATTTTATCTAGAATTCCGTTAATAAATATTTTACTTTTAGGAGTACTGTACATTTTTGAGATCTCGATAAACTCGTTTAAGGTTACTTTCACCGGGATGCTTGAAAAGTGAAGAATCTCTGTGATCGCCATTTTCATAAGCAAAACATCCATCATTGCTATACGCTCTACTTCCCAATTTTTTGTTTTATCACCGATCATTTTTTCAATCTCATCATTCCGCATTGCTGTTTCACGGAAAAGATCTTTAACAAAAAGCATATCCTCTTCTTTGTCTTTGTATAAGGGCATTAAAGAAAAATCAGGTGCAGCATCCTCTTTAAATGATTCGATCATTTTAACTACCATTGGATTTACGATGTAAATATCATCTCCCCAATGTAGATTTTTCTCTTCATACAAATGGTTCAACAACTCATGATCTGCGATGGTTTCCTTAAACATTTCAAGTGCAAAAGTACGGTGCGATGCATACGAATCATCAGAAACATTCATGAATTCAATGAATTCAGGTGAGGCTTTGATCGCATTAAACACTTTTTTTACTAATTCAAATTCATTGTTCCAACTAATTCTGCGGTTATTTATTTCTCTTTGAATATGAATATTTTCAGCCAATTGAGTAATAAATTTATTCTCAATAAACTTTAAATTCGGATTCAGATCATCTTCAGTCGGTAATCGTTTTGTTTTGGCATCCTCCATCACAACAGTGGCAACATGTCTTAATTCAATCATAAAAGCCAATTGGTAAATAAACAGATCATAAATCTTGTCAATACCGGCAAATAATTCGCGCTCACTTTTTGCTAACTCTTTTGTATCGGATTGAAAAAAACCATACAATGCCTGCATCACCTTAATTCTTAAATACCTTCTATTTAACATATGACTCTTATCGTATCAATACTTATTATAAACTTATATGCGCATTATTTATTAATAGCAGAAAAAATATTTTAAAAACTAACTTTAATCTTCGCGATATCAGACAATCTTTTTTCAGCCAATCGGTTTGCAGCCATATAGCTTGGAATATTTTGTTCTTTGGACACTTTAAAAATATTCAAGGTTGTGTCATAAATCTTTTCAGCATGCGCCATTGCCCGTTCACGGTTATAGCCTTCTAATTCATAATACACATTAATGATTCCTCCAGCATTCACAACAAAATCGGGAGCATATAAAATGTTTTTCTCAATCACCATTTTGCCATGCACATTTTCATCAGCAAGCTGATTGTTTGCAGCACCGCAAATGATCGCACATTTCAAACGATTCAAGGTATCTGTATTTACGGTTGCACCTAATGCACAAGGGGCATAAATATCCATGTCCATGTCGTAAATTTTAGTGCCGTCAGTTATCACTTCAGCTCCGGTCTCTTTCGCAATTGTTTTTAAACGCTCATCATTGATATCAAAAACAGACACCTTTGCTCCTTCTTTCACCAAGTGCATGACCAAACTTTCCCCTACATGTCCGATTCCCTGAACAACTATTTTTTTACCAGTCAAACTATCATTTCCCCATTTTTCTTTCGCTGCAGCTTTCATTGAAAGATAAACACCATAGGCTGTAACCGGAGAAGGATCTCCGCTGCCACCCATATTTACAGGCAATCCGCTAACAAAATCGGTTTCCATCTTAATGTATTCCATGTCTTTTGTACTTACACCAACATCTTCAGCAGTTATATATTTACCTGATAAGCTATTTACGAATTTCCCGAATCTACGCATCAAGGCTTCGTTTTTTTGAGTTTTGGAATCACCAATGATCACTGCTTTTCCACCACCAAGATTTAAACCTGCAACAGCCGACTTATACGTCATACCTCTTGAAAGGCGCAATACATCTGTCAATGCTTCCATTTCGTTCGCATAGGCCCACATTCGAGTACCACCTAAACTTGGGCCAAGAATAGTGTTGTGTATTGCTATGATCGCTTTTAATCCTGTATCATTATCATTACAAAAAACTACCTGCTCGTGATTGTTTAGTATCATCTGCGCAATCACCGGATTTTCTGCTAAAGGAGATTGTT
>CANIFU010000018.1 GCA_947466965.1 Bacteroidota bacterium | reverse complement strand
GCTCGAACTGACAATCGACTCCGCTCGAACTGACTGGCGACAAACACTTTTCTTTCCTATATTAATCTCGTTCTCGACTCCGCTCGAACTGACAATCGACTCCGCTCGAACTGACAATCGACCCGGCTCGAACTGACAGGAATTTAATTGTCTACTGCCTACTCGTCCTTGAACTCAGAAATAAAGTGAAATTTGATATCGGGATTTTTCTCCTGCGCCATTTGCAATGCCCATGCTGATTCAGCTAAAAATACCGGTCGGCCTTCTTTGTCGGTTGCCATGTGATGTGCCTTTTCAAAAATAAACGCTTCTAGTTTTCTTTGATCTTTGCAACTCATCCAACAGGCTTTATAGAGTGAGATGTGTTCAAAATTACAGGATGCGGAGTACTCGCTTTTTAAACGGTGTTGGATCACCTCAAATTGCAATGCGCCAACCGTTCCTAACACCTTTCGATTATCTGTTTTTTTTGTAAATAATTGCGCTACTCCTTCGTCTGTCAACTGCTCCAATCCTTTGTTCAGTTGTTTGGTTCGCAAAGGATCAGCATTCACAACATACTTAAATAATTCGGGAGAAAACTGAGGGATGCCTTTGAAATTCATTTTTTCTCCTTCTGTTAAGGTATCTCCGATTTTAAAATTACTGGAGTCATACAAACCAATAATATCACCGGGGAAAGCCTCATCTACAATGTTTTTTTCCTGCGCCATGAATGCAGTAGGATTTGAAAACTTCATATTTCTTCCTTCGCGTACATGAAAATAATTTTTGTTACGTTCGAATTTCCCAGAAACAATTCTTAAAAAGGCAATCCGATCGCGGTGCTTGGGATCCAAATTAGCATGTATTTTAAAAACAAAACCACTAAAGTTTTTATCTTCCGGATTTACTTCTTTTGTATCTGTTGTTCTTCCTTTTGGACGAGGTGCTATATCAATAAAGCTATCCAGCAATTCTCTTACTCCGAAATTATTGACTGCACTACCAAAGAAAACAGGGGAAACCATTGCTTCGGAATATTCTTCCACGTCAAATTTTGGATAACCCGCTTCTAATAATTCAACATCACTTCTTAATGTATTTGCATAATCCTCACCAATTAATTGATCTAAGGTTCCGTCGTTCAGCTCTTTTATTTCAACAGAATTTTCATCTGTTTGTTTTTCACCCGAATTAAACAATGTTAAACTTTTTTCATAAAGGTTATAAACGCCCTTAAATGTTTTCCCAATACTAATGGGCCAACTCAAAGGACGCAGGTCGATCCGTAATTCTTTTTCTATTTCTTCTAATAGATCAAACGGGTCTTTCCCTTCACGGTCCATCTTATTTATGAACACGATAACGGGAGTACTGCGCATACGACAAACTTCTAAAAGTTTTCGAGTTTGAGGCTCCACACCTTTTGCACAGTCGATTAACATCACCACGCTATCCACGGCAGTGAGCGTTCGGTAGGTGTCTTCTGCAAAATCCTCATGTCCTGGAGTATCTAGCAAATTAATTTTAATGCCTTTGTATTCAAAACCCATTACTGAGGTTGCAACGGAAATTCCACGTTGGCGCTCTATCTCCATAAAATCGGAGGTGGTGTGTTTTTTTATCTTGTTTGATTTTACAGCACCTGCAGTTTGAATTGCGCCACCGAATAGCAATAGCTTCTCGGTCAATGTAGTTTTACCAGCATCGGGGTGGGCAATAATGCCGAATGTTCTGCGACGGTCTATTTCTTCTTTGATTGTCATTCAATTATTAAATGCTGTGGTTATTTTTATATAATTTAGTAATGTACTAAAAATAAAAAACCCTTTCCTGCAAAAGCAGAAGAGGGTTTTTTAAAATAGGTATAGAAATTATTGTTTTTTCTCAGCGATACGAGCTGCTTTACCAGTCAATTCACGTAAATAATATAATCGGGCTCTGCGAACAACACCCACTTTATTTACTACAATACTGTCAATGTATGGTGAATTTACAGGGAATACACGCTCAACACCAACACTGTTGCTCATTTTTCTTACAGTGAAAGATTCTGTTGAACCAGATCCTTTACGTTGAATTACAACACCTTGGTATTGCTGAACACGCTCTTTTTCACCTTCTTTAATTTTATAGTTTACTGTAACAGTATCACCTGCTTTAAATTTTGGGTGGTTTGCTTTTACAGATAATTGATCTTCTACGAATTTTAATAATGTGCTCATAACTCTTTGTTTTATAATAAATTAAACAGTTCTTCCTCCAAAAAGGATTGCAAATATAGAATTTTTTTAGAATAGAAATGCAATTCGTGAAAAATATTTGTTTTTTTAGAGAAAAACCAATCAATTTTTCATAATTCAGATCGCAAAACTTGTTTTATTAAACTTTTTAATTGGCTTATTCTATTTCAACAGGTCTGGTCTTCGTTCTTTGGTGCGTTGAATACTTTGTTCGTGTCGCCAATGATCAATGTTGGCTGTGTGTCCAGATAGTAATATTTCCGGAACTTTCATTCCATTAAAGTCCGCAGGGCGCGTATAAACTGGTGGTGCCAATAAATTGTCTTGAAAAGAGTCCGTCAATGCAGATGTTTCATCGGACATTGCTCCAGGAATCAGGCGGATGATACTATCACTAATAACAGCTGCGGCTAGCTCTCCACCTGACAATACATAATCACCGATAGAAATTTCTTTGGTTATAAAATGGTCGCGCACCCGTTGATCCACCCCTTTATAGTGCCCGCAAAGAATGATGATGTTTTTTAATATTGACAATTGATTTGACATTTTCTGGTTCAACAATTCGCCATCGGGAGAAGTATAGATTACTTGGTCATACCTGCGTTCTGCTTTTAATGCGTTGATGCAATTTGCAATTGGCTCAATTCCCATAACCATGCCGGCCCCACCCCCAAAAGCATAATCATCCACACTTTTTTGTTTATGCGTGGAGTAGTCGCGGAGGTTAATTAAATTTACTTCCACTATTCCTTTGTCAATTGCACGTTTAAGAATGCTATGTTGAAAAGGGCTCTCTAGTAATTGAGGTAAAACGGTAATAATATCTATACGCATATTGCAAAGGTAATTAATGTACACTTTAGTTGATGCACCCTTTCGCAGATTTTTGTTTATTCGTTATTAAAAGGCTATTGGACGTAAAATTTAATCCTTTATATTTGTAGCACATTCAAGAACATAAAAAAATATTATATGACAACAATTCGACATAACTGGACCGCTGAAGAAATATTAGATATTTATACTATGCCATTGTTGGATCTTGTATTTAAGGCTCAAACTATTCACCGTGAATTTAACAATGCGAGTGAAGTACAGGTAAGTTCTTTGTTATCCATAAAAACGGGTGGTTGTGCCGAAGATTGTAGTTATTGTCCACAAGCAGCACGATATAATACAGGTATCGAAGTACATAAATTAATGTCGGTAGCACAAGTAAGTGAAGCTGCAGATAAGGCAAAAGAAGGCGGAGCATCCCGCTTGTGTATGGGTGCTGCATGGCGAGAAGTGAGGGATAACAGTGATTTTGATCGTGTGTTAGATATGGTAAAAACAGTGAATGAAAAAGGATTAGAAGTATGTTGTACTCTTGGGATGTTAACTGAAAGTCAAGCTCAAAAGCTTGCTGATGCTGGTCTGTATGCATATAATCACAATATTGATACATCTGAAGAAAGTTACAAGAAAATTATTACAACTCGCAACTTTGACGATCGTTTGAATACAATAAAAAATGTCCGTAAGGCAAAAGTTTCGGTTTGTTCAGGTGGGATCATTGGATTAGGAGAAACAACAGAGGACAGAGTGAATATGTTGAAAACCCTATCTTCGATGGAGCTGCATCCTGAATCGGTGCCTATTAATGCGCTTGTTCCTGTTGCTGGAACCCCTCTTGAAAATCAGCCATTAGTCCCTATTTGGGATATGGTACGGATGATCGCTACAACACGAATAGTAATTCCTCAAACGGTCGTTCGTTTGTCGGCAGGTAGAACTCAAATGAGCTTGGAGGGTCAAGCACTTTGTTTTTTGGCTGGAGCAAATTCAATTTTTGCAGGGGATAAATTATTAACTACTCCGAATCCTGATTTTAATACGGATATGAAAATGTTTAACTTGTTCGGCTTGTCACCCCGTAAGGCTTTTGAAGGAACGACACAGCCTGTTTCAAAAATAAAATCGAAAGAAGTTGAGTCGATCTAAATTTTCAGCAGATCAATTTCTATTTCATAGGCTTGAAAAGCGAAAGGAGCAAAATGCATTGCGTAAGTTAGTTCAAACAACCGAACTTTCTGATTTTTGTAGTAATGATTACATTGGTTTTGCTCGTTCTATAAAATTAGCTAGACATATTTCAAAATCCTGTTCGAAATTAAAAGAGTCGAATGGATCTGGTGGCTCACGTTTACTGGCGGGCAATTCAGTTTTCGCGGAAAATCTAGAATTGTTTATTGCTGACCTTCATAATGTCCCTGCAGCATTGCTCTACAATTCGGGATACGATGCTAATTTGGGAATCTTTTCTGCCTTGGGACAAAAGGGAAATACTATTATTTATGATGAATTGATTCACGCATCCGTTCACGATGGTATGCGGCTTTCTGGTGCAACAACCTATCTTTTTAAACACAATGATTTAAAGCATCTGGAAGAACGTTTGAATATTGCTGAGGGAACTATCTATGTTGCTGTAGAAAGTATTTATTCAATGGATGGTGATTCTGCTCCCTTGAAGGAAATCGTTCGCTTGTGTAAAAAATATGCGGCCAATCTTATTGTTGACGAGGCTCATGCTACTGGAATTACCCAAAATAAAGGAAGAGGTAGGGTTCAGGAATTAAAGTTAGAAAATGAGGTGTTTGCTAGGGTACACACCTATGGAAAAGGACTTGGTTGTCATGGTGCTGCCGTTCTTGGAAGCAAACTCCTTCGTGATTTTTTAATCAATTATTCCCGATCTTTTATTTATACGACAGCCTTACCCAATAACAGTTTAGTCGCAATTCACGAAGCCTATCTGTTGCTTGCTAAAAGTGAACCTGAAATAAAAAAGCTTCATAAGCAGATCCATACCTTTAAAAAGCACCTTTCAAAAAAAGTGATATCTTATTTGATCCCCAGTGAGAGTCCTATCCAATGTCTTGTTGTTGGTGGAAATGAATCCGTAAAAAAAATAGCTGAAGACCTTCAAACGAATGGCTTTGATGTTAGACCAATTCTTAATCCTACAGTTCCAAAAGGAAAAGAGCGATTACGGATTTGTATTCATTCATTTAATACCAGAAAAGAAATAAAAAGTTTGTGTTCATTCCTAAATGAATATTTTGATAATAAAAAATAATGCTCAGGTCAGAAAAAAAAGTTTTATTTTCGTTAAAAAATATAATTTTCAAAAAAATTTATGCGAAAGATATTTATTACAGGAATTGGAACAGACGTTGGTAAAACGGTTGTATCTGCTGTTCTTGTCGAAGCTCTAAAAGCAGATTATTGGAAGCCTATTCAAACGGGAAGTTTTTTTTCTACAGATACTGCTAAAGTTCAAAAGTGGGTGAGTAATACCGAAAGTAAGTTTCACCCCGAAGGATATTTATTGAAACAATATATGTCGCCACATGCTGCTGCTGAATTAGAAGGTATTGAAATTGGTTTGTCTGGACTACATATTCCAGAATCGACTAATTCTACTTTAATTATGGAAGGCGCAGGTGGTTTGATGGTTCCATTAAACCGCAAAGAATTTATGGTGGATGTAATTAATAAATTTGATGTAGAGGTGATCTTGGTTATTCAGAACTATTTAGGAAGTATCAATCACTCATTATTATCGATTGATGCATTAAAAGCAAAGAAATTAAACATCTTAGGAATTATATTTAATGGTCCTCCGCATCAATTATCAGAAGATATTATCGTTGAGTATAGTAGTTTGAAAGTGTTAGGTCGTATCAATAAAGAAAAAGACTTGAATGCAGAAGTTATTTCCCGCTATGCGAAAGAATTTGAATATTTAAAATAGTAATTTTCAACTTGATTCAAATAAAATAATCCCATCAAAATACCTATTTTTGATGGGATTTTAAATTATGACACTACAGGAAAGAGATCAATATGCAGTTTGGCATCCCTTTACTCCATTAAAAACAGCACGTCTTCCAATAGCACTTGTGAGAGGGGAAGGAGCTTATTTTTATGATGAAAAAGGAAACCGATACATCGATGGGATAGCATCGTGGTGGGTAAATATTCACGGGCATTGTCATCCTTATATAGCTAAGAAAGTTGCTGAGCAATTGCAAACGCTTGAACATGCAATATTCTCAGGATTTACACATGAGCCAGCGGTTCAACTTGCAGAAAGACTTTTAAAGCGCTTGCCGGAAAATCAATCAAAAATATTTTATTCTGATAATGGTTCAACTGCGGTTGAAGTAGGAATGAAAATGGCATTTCAATATTGGAGTAATATTAATCGCCCCAAGAACAAGATTATTGCATTTGAAAACGCCTATCATGGTGATACTTTTGGTGGAATGAGTGTTGGTGCTAGAAATGCGTTCAATCTCCCTTTTTCTAAATTATTATTTGATGTTATTCATATCCCTGTTCCTGTGAAAGGAAAGGAATTGGAGAGTTTGACTGAATTGAAAAAAGCATTACAGGAGAACGATATAGCAGCATTTATTTTTGAACCCTTGATTCAAGGTGCAGGTGGAATGGTTATGTATTCTGAAAACGTTTTGGATAAACTGATCGCTCTTTGTAGAGAGAATGAAGTAATTACAATTGCCGATGAGGTGATGACAGGCTTCGGTCGGACAGGTACATTTTTTGCGAGTGATCGTTTGTTTAATAAACCTGATATTATTTGTTTGAGTAAAGGCCTTACGGGTGGGGTAATGCCATTGGGAGCTACTGCTTGTTCTAAATTTATTTATGATGCTTTTTTGAGTGATGATAAAATGAAAACCTTTTTTCACGGACATTCATATACTGCGAATCCTACCGCTTGTTCTGCAGCATTGGCAAGTATGGATCTTTTTGATCTGCCCGGTGCTTTTGAAAACATTGTCAGAATTGAACAGAAGCACTCATTATTTTTAAAAAAAATAATAGGACATGCTCGTATTTTGGATGTTCGACAATCAGGAACGATTATCGCATTTGAAATAAAAACAAACGAACATACCAATTACTTAAATTCATTGGCTGAGCAGATATCCGATTTTTTTATTTCCAAGGGTGTTATTCTCCGACCACTTGGAAACGTTGTTTATATATTGCCTCCTTATTGTATTAAAAGTGATGATCTTGATTACATTTATGAATGTGTGGAACTTTTTTTAGATGGATTATTAAATGATTAATCATAGTTTCATTGCTCTTAATGTTCAAGTGCTTATTTCGATTCTTATTGATGGAATTTTGTAATTAAAATTGATTAACATGTTTAAAACAAAAAAAGAATTTGTATTTATTATTTTAGCGGGAATCTTTATTACGAATGCAATTGTTGCGGAGTTAATAGGAGGGAAGCTTATATTTTTTGGTCCGTTCATCATGAGCGTAGGAATTCTTCCATGGCCTGTTGTATTTATAGCAACTGATTTGATTAATGAATATTTTGGAAGATCCGGTGTTAAAAAATTATCGTTGATTACTGCTTCGCTGATTGTTTATGCATTTATTGTTTTATTTTTTGCAATGCAGGTGCCAGCAGCAAAGGGTATTTCTGCAGTTTCCGATCAGGCATTCAATGCTGTATTCGGTCAAAGCCTGTGGATTATTGTGGGTAGTTTGATCGCTTTTTTGGTTTCTCAATTTATTGATGTAAGTATTTTTTGGTTGCTCAGAGATAAGACAGGGGGTAAAATGATTTGGCTGAGGAGCACTGGTTCTACAATTATATCTCAGTTGGTTGATACATTTATTGTTGCCGGTATAGCATTTTGGCTTCCCGGGAAAGTGGATACGGCAACATTTTTAAATATGGCTTTAACAGGTTACACAGTAAAGTTGATTATTGCTATAACGCTAACGCCTATTATTTATGGTGGCCACAAAGTTATTGATAGTTATTTAGGAGTAGAAAATGCACATGTTTTTATTGTGCAAGCTGCTGAAGATTCATTAGATCATAAAGTGGAAGATTAGTGCAGCATTCTGAAATAAAAAAAGGGCGATATTGAATCGAACATCGCCCTTTTTTTGTAATATTTTTTTATTTTATGTGAATCTGAAAAGACGGATATTTTTTATCCGTTTTCCCATCACTTGCTATAATCTCTTCAATTAGGATCTTGTTAGCAGGACTTGCCTTTTTTAAAGCTTCTAAAGCAGAAGGGCTAATTTGATTGCCTGTACAAGAATAATCCGTAAAAGAACCTTCTTTTTTTACTTCTACATTCGGAGCAAGAATAGAGATTGTAAATGATTTTATAGTCAAGTTTTTATTTATTGGAATCAGAACGCTGCAGTTAGTAAGGCTAGACTGTTTGATTGAACCTTCTGTTGATCCGCAAATTGCAAAAGATGCATTGTCTTGCGTTTGAGCAATAGCAGAAGTTGCAGTTAAGAATGTCAAAAGTGCGAATGTAAAAATTGATTTTTTCATAGAATTATCTGTTTAATTTTAGTTGATTAAAAAAAAATGATTTTCAAGCCTATATGCTAAAATAATAAAAAAGTATGAAGTTCATTTGATAAAATTTCACTATTCATTTTTTATCGGATGTTTTATTTCAGATAAAAGGATGTAATTTCTGTTCAAAAGCTTGCAGACCGATGCACCTGTTTCCTCTTTTGTAATCATTTTGTCTTTTTTTATTTAGTATTTAGGCAAAATAAAAAGTATTTTCTTGGTTTGGTGCAAATCCATAATATTCTAATATCTTATAAAGACAAATGAAAGTGTTGACGTGTTTTGTCTGTCGTCTGAAACCTCAATTTGGAAGAGGTGTTCCCCTTTTGAAATGCTCTGATCAAAAGTGTAAAATAATAAATTCTTTTTAAATTCATATTCGCACAAAACCCATTTCCCATCTATTCTAGCATGATATTTTTTAATACCTGAAAGGTTGTCGCTCGCTAAAATTCCAATTGTTTTTGAATTGCTGAAGTCAATTGTTTTATCTTTATTTTGTTTGGAAATCACTTTTATTTTAGGCGCAATTGTATCGATTGAAATGGAAAAACGCCCGAATGTTTTAGTTTGGGTAGTTAGCCATCCTTCAGAGAATGTTCCCCCTTCATAATTTTTTCTCCCTTTTTTATTATAAGATACAATACACGCTTTAGACTTTAGAGCATCCACTAAATCAATTGCTTTTAATCCAATTGAAATATATTTTTGTAAAGGTGTTTCATCATCCATTAATTCATGTAAAGGAGAGTAAGTGCCAGGCATTTTGCCTTTTTTCGAATAATTTAAAAAGACATCATCATACAGTGCTGCCGCAGGAATTAAGATTCGAAAATCGGAGGTATTGAATTTATTTTCCAACAAGCAATCGAATCGTTGTAATATAGGAGTTTTTGCTATTTTGGTTTTATATGTCGGCTTTGATATGCTTTTTATTTTTATAATAAGTTCCGTTGTGTTACCAACATAGTCTTTGATTATAAAGCGGATCAAATGAATGGAGTCGTCATTAAATTGAATCGCACCATGATCGATAACATCTTTGAAGATTCCAGATTGATTATTTTTTGAGACAAAACATTTTTGAAATTTACTTCCATATTTTTGTTGCGATTCATAATCGATATGAGTATTCACGTAGCGAGCATTTTCGAAAGTAAATTTTTCAAATTCCTGATAATATATTCGTTTTTCACCCGATTTTAATTCAATGGAATAGACATTGTTTTTATTCGTTGATTTTGTTTCTATATCGTAACATTCAACTGCAAAACCAATAGATCCATTTACGGTGATTGTATCCGTCTTTAAAAATGAGTAATTCCCCTTTTTATAAATCGGAGTAATTTTTTTAGGACTATTTTTACCATTGATAGTTGCTGTTTCATTCAGCGGATATATAGCAATTTGGTTGATCCGGGGTTTAATTGTATCAGGAATCATGTATCCGAAAAAGTAGGGATTAATGGGCATTTCTGTTTTGCTATCGCGTACTTCAAAGTGCAGATGTGGGCCTTGTGATCCTCCAGTATTTCCAGACAACCCAATAAGTTCTCCTTTTTTTATGGGTAATGTGAATGTGGAAAGCAGTGTGTCAATTTCATAGGATTCTTTCAGATACTGTATTTTGTTGGCGAAGGTCTGAATGTCATTATCGAAATTCAATAAATGTCCGTAAACGGTTGTGTATCCATTCAAATGAGTGATATAAATTGCCTTTCCATATCCAAAAGCACTTATTTTTATTCTGGAAATGTAGCCATCAGCTACAGCGTAAACGGGAATTCCTTCTCGGTTATTTGTCTTGATATCGAAGCCAGCATGAAAATGGTTAAGCCTGATTTCACCAAAATTTCCTGTTAGACTTAATGGCATATCTACAGGAGAACGGAAATCATTTTGAGGATAATTGTTTTGCGCTGATAAATTAAAATAAAGCAAAAAAAGGAAGTTCAGCAGAAAAAATGGTTTATCCATATACAAAGGTATAAAAACCATTAGTAAGAATTATTTTGTAGTTCAGATATTCGGTGTTATATTTGTAAAAACTTGAAATGAATAGATTTTAATACTTGATTATGAACGACTTAACTTTAAACATAACCGATTTAAAAACAAAGATCGAAAAAATAGTAAAATTGCACCAAGAGCTAAAAAAGGAAAATGAGCTATTGGTTGCAGAAAAAGAAAATTTGCTTAAAACTATTGAAGAACAAAAGAATACGATTGCTGCTTTAGAAAAAAGCAACAAGGAAATTCAAGATTCTAAAAACGAAGAACAAAATAAAATTGTAACAGATACAAAAGAGAAAATTAATGAGCTTGTGCAGGAAATAGACGACTGTATTGCTCTTTTGAATTAGAGAAAAGTAGTTTAGAGGCTATCGTTTTTTTTAATGAAACTTTATATTTATTAAAATACAAGTGAAAGCCCCCAAAACGAAACGATAAAAATGGCAGATATATCATTAAAAGTATTAATTGCAGGGCGAACTTATCCTCTAACTATCAAACAGGAAGATGAGTCTTCGGTTCAATATGCAGCGACGCTGATTAATGAAAAGGTGAAAGAATTGGAGCAGAACTATTCAGTTCGTGATAAGCAGGATTTGTTAGCTATGAGCGCATTGAATTTAATTGCTGCCCAACAGAATATACCTAAAAAATCGCCAGAGTTGGAGAAAGAAATCAATCAACTCGACCTATTTGTTTCTGATTTTCTTCAAAAAGAGTCCAATCCATAATCGCTGTATTTAGATTTTGTTAACAATAAAATGTAAACAAAAAATTTCCTACAAGAGTTTTGATTACCCCGTTAAAGTCTATTTTTACTCTCAGAAAGGAGCGTACGGGTTTATTTAATATCAATAATTAACAAGTAACAATTAAATTATTTATGGAAATCATTATATTAGCAGTAATAGCCTTAGTTGGATTGATCTTGGGGGCTGTCATTACATTTTTATTCTTAAAAATGTTAAACAAAGGAAAAGCAGATGCAATAGTAAAAGAAGCGGAGGCAGAAGCAGAAGTAATAAAAAAAGACAAAATGCTTCAGGCAAAGGAAAAGTTTTTGCAGTTGAAATCAGAACACGAAAAGTCAATTAATGAAAAGAATCAAGCAATTCTTCAGGCAGAAAATAAAGTGAAGCAAAAGGAGCAATCGCTCTCACAAAAACAAGAACAAGTGCAGCGTAAAGATGCAGAGTTGGATTCCGTTCGTCAAAATCTTACGCATCAATTAGATTTGCTGAATGCAAAACAACAGGATGTCGAAAAATTTCACCGAAGACAGATTGAGCAATTAGAAACACTTAGTGGGATGAAAGCAGAAGAAGCGAAAGCACAGCTTGTTGAATCGCTGAAAGCAGAAGCAAGAACGCAAGCGATGTCTCATATTAAAGACATTGTAGAGGAATCGAAAATTTCTGCAAGTATGGAAGCAAAAAAAGTAGTTATCCAAACCATTCAGCGTGTTGCTACTGAACATGCAATTGAAAATTCGGTTTCTATTTTTAATATTGAAAATGATGAAATTAAAGGTCGTATTATTGGGCGCGAAGGGCGCAATATTCGTGCATTAGAAGCTGCTACAGGCATTGAGATTATTGTTGATGATACTCCAGAAGCAATTATTTTATCTGGATTTGATCCTGTAAGAAGAGAAATTGCTCGTTTATCTTTACACCAATTGGTAACGGATGGACGTATTCACCCTGCTCGTATTGAGGAAGTGGTTGAGAAAGTAAAGAAACAGATTGAAGAAGAGATTATTGAGATCGGAAAGCGAACAACTATCGATTTAGGAATTCACGGCTTGCATCCTGAATTGATTCGTATGGTTGGAAGAATGAAATACCGATCATCCTACGGACAAAACTTGTTGCAACACTCACGAGAGGTAGCAAACCTTTGTGCTACAATGGCTGCAGAACTTGGCTTAAATGTGAAGATGGCAAAACGTGCAGGATTGTTACACGATATTGGAAAAGTTCCAGACGATTCTCCTGAAGTACCTCACGCGATTTTGGGAATGCAATTAGCTGAAAAATATAAAGAGAAACCAGAAGTATGTAATGCAATTGGTGCGCATCACGATGAAATTGAAATGACAACGTTGTTATCACCTATCGTTCAGGTGTGTGATGCTATTAGCGGTGCTCGCCCAGGAGCTCGACGTGAAGTTGTTGAACAATACATAAAACGATTAAAAGATTTAGAAGCATTGGCAATGTCGTATCCAGGGGTGGATAAAACATATGCGATACAGGCAGGAAGAGAATTAAGAGTTTTGGTATCTAGCGATAAGGTAACCGATAAAGATGCGGAAACACTTTCTTTCGACATTTCCCAACGTATTCAAACCGAAATGACATATCCTGGGCAAGTAAAAGTTACTGTAATTAGAGAAACAAGAGCGGTTAACTTCGCTAAGTAGTTTAGCGTTGTTAGTTATTACTTGTTAGTTGTTGGTTAAAAAATACAAACCAGTTACAATAGCAAGAACTAACAACCAATAACAAAAAACAAACAACAAACTTGAACAAACATCGAATAATAATAGAACCAGGTACTGAAAACAGTAACTATTGGAAAGACCTCTGGAATTACCGGGGGCTTTTCTATTTTTTAGCTTGGCGCGATATTTTAGTTCGTTATAAACAAACTGCCATTGGTATTGTTTGGAGTATATTGCGACCACTTATTACTATTGTAGTTTTTACTATTGTGTTTAGTAAGTTGGGTAATTTTAAATCGGATGGCGGAATACCTTATGCTATAATGGTTTGTGCGGCCATGTTACCTTGGCAATTTTTTGCAAGCGCTTTTAGCGAATCAGCAAACTCTTTAATCTCAAATTCTAACTTATTAACTAAAGTTTATTTTCCTCGATTAATTGTTCCTGCTAGTACTGTTATTGTTTGTTTAATAGACTTTTTTATTTCCTTTTTGATTTTAATAGGTTTGTTTTTTTGGTATCATTTTATTCCCGATATAAGGATTTTGATGCTCCCTTTATTTTTGCTTTTAGCCTTTATAACGGCAATGGGTACAGGTTTATACATAGCTGCTTTAAATGTAAAGTATCGCGATTTTAGGATTATTATTCCCTTTATTGTTCAAATTGGTTTATACATTTCACCAGTAGGATATAGCAGTAATGAGGTATATAGCAGAAACATACCTCAAGTTTTAAAATATATTTATGCATTAAACCCAATGGTTGGTGTAATTGATGGTTTTAGATGGTGTATTATGGGTGGGGAAACACCTTTGCATATTCCCGAATTTATTGCTTCAATAGGAATAAGTGTATTGTTTTTGTTTGTAGGTATTTGGTATTTCCGAAAAATGGAAAAATCATTTGCTGATATAATTTAAATTTAATGAGTAACACTGTTATAAAAGTAGAACATATTAGTAAAAGCTATATTCTGAAACATCAGAATGAAGCCAGCTATACAGCTTTGAGAGATGTTATTTCAAATAAAGCTAAATCATTATTTAGTTCGAATACCAAAGGCCAACGAAAATCATCAGAGGAGTTTTTGGCATTAAATGATATTTCGTTTGATATAAAACAAGGGGATAGAGTTGGAATTATTGGTAGAAATGGTGCAGGCAAATCTACCTTATTAAAGGTATTGAGCCGAATAGTTACACCAACAAAAGGGAAAATTACTATTGATGGACGTGTAGCCAGTTTATTAGAAGTTGGTACTGGTTTTCATCCCGAATTAAGTGGTCGTGAAAACATATTTTTAAATGGTTCTATATTAGGAATGAATAAAATAGAAATTCAAAAAAAGTTTGATGAAATAGTTTCATTTTCTGAAGTTGAAAGGTTTTTAGATACGCCTGTAAAACGCTATTCATCTGGTATGTATGTGCGTTTAGCATTTGCCGTAGCCGCTCATTTAGAACCCGAGATATTAATTGTGGATGAAGTACTTGCTGTTGGTGATGCCGAGTTTCAAAAAAAATGTTTAGGTAAAATGAAAGATGTTTCTGGCGAAGGAAGAACGGTTCTTTTTGTAAGTCATAATATGGTTGCGGTAAAGAGTTTATGTTCGAAGGGGATTGTGTTGGAGAAAGGAGCAATAAAATTTGACGGTAATATTGATGAAGCTTTGGATGTGTATAATTCAAACATATCAAATGCAGTTGATAATGTTAGTTGGGCAATTGAAGATGCTCCAGGAAATGAAAATGCAAAAATTACTTCAATTAAGTTTAAAACGGCTGGGAATTATTATTATATCGAAAATGAAATTGAAATAGAAATTGAGTTCTATAATTTTAGTGATAATCATACGCTAAATGCTTCAATTTCAATTTTTGAAGACAAGGATGTTTATGTATTTGCATCACCTAATTTAATCCGTATTCCATTGACTAAAGGGATATATAAAAGTGTATGTAAAATACCTAAAAACTTATTAAATAAAAGTAAATATTTTTGTACTGTTTTGTTGGTTGGTAATAATTTCGAAATTATAACGCAATTGGATAAAGTTATATCAATTGATGTTGATGAAGAAGGAACTCAACGAGGAAATTATTTTGGCTACTGGGGTGGAGTTGTCCGTCCTCACTTGGAATGGCAGAATATTCAGATCGATAAATTATAAGTAGAATGTCTTTAACAACGATTAAAAAAAAGGCGAAAGGATTATTTTTCATTTTTAAAAATATTATCTTTCAACCTTTTCGTCCTTTCAAAGGATTTAATATGGTCGATTTATTGATTTTTGATGATATTTACCCTCATCCAATTTCCGGATTTAGGTTTGAAGAATACACTGTATTGTTATCAATTTTTTCTAAATCAAAAATTATATTGAATCCAACAGCTTACCCTTTAGTAAAGACAGATATTGGATATCACAAACAGCATATAAAAGAAATAATTAACTCAAATTATAAATTAAAAAACAAACTACAAATCCAGAAAGGATATATAAACATAAATACAAAATTATTTTATTGCGTATTTATAAATAACATATTCAATAGTTTAAATTGGCTGGAAAAATATAAAATTCCTTTCGTTTTTACTTTATATCCTGGAGGAGGTTTTCAGATGGACGACGAAAATGCAGATTCAAAGTTAAGGCGCGTTTTTATGTCGAAAATGTTTCGTAAAGTAATTGTTACTCAAAAAATAACTTTGGATTATTTGGTAAACAAGAATTTTTGTAAAAATGAAAATATTGAATTTATTTTTGGGGGAGTAGTGCCTCAAATTTCTTTAGTTAAAGATATTTCAGATAAAAAGAATTACCTTTTAAATAAAAAAACGTTTGATATTTGTTTTTGTGCTGCAAAATATACTCCTAGAGGTGAAGATAAAGGATATGATACCTTTATAGAATTCGCTCATCAAATAGCAAAAAAATATAATTTTATTCGATTTCATATAATTGGTGGTTTTAATAAAGATGACATTGACATTAATCAAATACAAGAAAAAATATTTTTTTATGGATATTTGGATTTTAAAAAATTAAGTACGATTTATAAAAAGATGGATATTTTGATTTCTCCAAACAAACCATTTATTTTGGCTAAAGGAGGTTTTGATGGATTTCCTTTAGGCACAGTTGTTGAAGCAGCCTTAAATGGCGTAGTTGTTCTTATTTCGGATTATTTGAATCAAAATAGTTTATTTACTCCCGATGAGGATTTGATAATTATTGATAGTTCTAGTAATTCAATTGAAAAAGAAGTTGTAAAACTGATTGAAAATCCAAATAAATTGAAGGAGATTTCAGAAAAAGGAAGACAAAAATTTATGAAGGTCTATTCAAATGAAATGCAAATGAAACCAAGAATAGAATTGTTAAAAAAGGAAATTTCAAAAATATAAAATGATAAACGTTACTAAAACTTTTTTTCCGCCAATAAATGAATATCAAAAGCATGTACAACGTATTTGGGATAACCAATGGTTAACCAATCGAGGGGAATTGGTTTTGGAATTGGAAGAAAAAATCAAAAAGTATTTAGATGTTTCCAATATAATTGTTACTAATAATGGAACCATTCCCTTGCAAATAGCTTTAAAGCTGCTCGGAAATAAGGGTGAAATTATTACCACACCGTTTTCGTATGTGGCTACTACGGCATCTATTGTGTGGGAGAATTGCACTCCAGTGTTTGTAGATATCCATCCCGATTACCTTACAATTGATGAAACAAAAATTGAATTAGCAATTACAGATAAAACTACGGCCATTTTGGCAACACATGTGTTTGGTAATCCTTGCCATGTGGATGCTATAGAAGCCATTGCAAAAAAACACCATCTAAAAGTAATTTATGATGCAGCTCATTGTTTTGGGGTGCAATACAATGATAAATCCATCTTCTATTATGGTGATGTTAGCACCTGTAGTTTTCATGCCACTAAATTGTTTCATACAGGAGAGGGAGGTGCAATGTTTGCTAATGATGCCGACTTACAACAAAAATTGTTTTACAGTCATAATTTTGGGCATAATGGACCTTTAGCATTCCACGGATTAGGGATCAACGGAAAGATATCCGAATTGCAAGGTGCAATGGGATTAGCGGTTTTTCCTTATATGGAAATTATATTAAGTGAGAGAAAAAAGGTTGTTGATTTTTATAATGATAATTTAGATTTTTCTAAATTGAAATCAATTACAATAAGAGAAAATACGCAATGGAATTACAGCTATTATCCTATAATTCTCGAAAGCGAAATACAATTATTGGAGGTTCTTAGTAGGCTGAATGATTTAGCTGTTTTTCCCCGGAGATATTTTTACCCTTCATTAAATACTGTAGAATATACAAAAGGGGCGGTAATGCCTGTTTCGGAAAGCATTGCTAGTAGGATTTTGTGTTTGCCTTTATATGTGGGATTGATGGAAGGTGACTTGAATAGGATTGTTAAAGTAATTAATGATACCATATGTTAATAATTGGAGCAAAAGGATTTGCTAAAGAAGTATTAGAAATTTTACATCAATCAAATCAATTAGAAAATATAGTTTTTTATGATGACGTAAGCAATGACATTTCTGAAAAATTATTTGATAAATTCCCTGTTTTTACAACTTCAACTGAAGCTATTAATTATTTTAAAACAATCGATAACCAATTTACAATTGGAATAGGAAATCCTGTTTTAAGAAAAAAACTCTACGATAAATTTATAACTTTTGGTGGTAAATATACTTCTACAATAAGCCCTTTAGCGTCTATAGGGTCTTATGATATTCAAATCGGAGAGGGTACAAATATTTTAGTAGGAGCCATATTATCTAATAGTGTAAAAATAGGAAAGGGCAGTATTGTTTATTACAATTCAATAATTACACATGATTGTTGCATTGGTGATTTTGTAGAGATTGCTCCAGCAGTGAAAATTTTAGGGCGTTGTCAAATTGGATCATTCACACAACTTGGTGCAAATTCAACTATATTGCCAGACATTAAAATAGGAGAAAATGTTATAGTAGGAGCAGGTTCTGTAGTTACAAAAGATATTCCTGATAATTGCGTAGTTGTGGGCGTGCCTGCCAAGATAATTAAAGAATTAAAACCTTTAGAAATTTAAGAATGGGAAATCTCCCTAAAGTAAGTGTAGTAATGATTACCTATGCACACGAAAAATTTATAGAACAAGCTATAAATGGAATTTTGATGCAAGATTGTGATTTTGAAGTTGAACTTATTATTGCAAATGATTGTTCGCCAGATAAAACAGATGCCATTGTTCAAAATATAATTGCAACACATCCACGAGCTACTTGTATAAAATATACCAAGCACGAAAAAAATTTAGGTATGATGCCTAATTTTGTTTTTGCATTGAAAGAAGCAAAGGGTTCATACATAGCGCTTTGCGAAGGCGATGATTACTGGACTGACAAAACAAAACTACAAAAACAAGTATACTTTTTGGAAAACAATAAGGACTTTTCTATTTCTTTTCATAATGTGAAAATAATAAATGAAAATGAACCTCGAAGTCAATTTCTATCTAATTTAAAGAGTCAAAAAGAGGTTACAACAATTATGGATTTGGCTATTGAAAATTTTATTTATACAACCTCTTGTGTATTTAGAAATAATTTAAAAAATACTATCCCTGCATGGTTTAATAATCTGCCCCTTGGAGACTACCCTTTACATATGCTAAATGCTCAATTTGGTAAAATCAAATACCATCAGGATGTAATGGCTGTTTATCGAATACATAATATAGGTGTATGGGGCGCTAATTCTAATATCATAAATTATCCGCAATGGATTAAGTTAATTGAATTAATACGCCAAGAGTTTGCTCCTGAAATACAATATTTACTTAATATGCAAATAATAAAATTAATTAAAGTTTTATTAAATGACGAAGTATTATCTGATCAAAAAAAGAGAGAATTATATTTTAAAGTATCTGAAATATTTTCTAGTGAAGAGTTAGTTAAACAAAATTTCAAACTGCAAAAAAAATTAGATACATATCAATCTATAAAATTTTTATTTGTTTCTATAATCTATGAATTAGCTTCCCGAATTGGATTTAAAAATAGAAATAAGCAAATTAATTAGCTGACATAATTCCTCAACATTGTTTATGGAAGAAATATTTTTTTATTATTATAAATTAACAAATTTTAGTTAATCAATTATTATCTAAACAACATCAATTAAAAATAACATGAAAAACCCGCTTGTAAGCATTTGTATTCCAATTTATAATGGCGAGTTATACCTGCGGGAATGCTTGGATAGTGCATGTTCTCAAGATTATTTGAATGTAGAGATAATTATAGTTGATGATCAATCGACAGATAATTCGATAGCAATTGTTAACGAATATATTCAAAAAGATAAACGAATTAAATTATTTATAAATGAAAAAAATCTTGGTTTAGTAGGTAATTGGAATGCGTGTATCAATAAATCTTCTGGCGAATGGATTAAATATTTATTTCAAGACGATACTTTAATTCCTACATGTGTTTCTAGAATGATGCAATTTGCAACCGATGATATTTCTATAATTAGTTGCGATCGTATTTTTATTTTTGAAAACGGTGTTGCTGAAGATATTAAGGATGAGTATAAATATAAAATACTTTCGCCTGGTAAAATATTTGGTATCACAAAACCAGCATTAATAAGTAGTGATAAGCTATGTAAAATGGTGATTAAATATAATACTGCAAATTTTATTGGAGAGCCGAATGTTTTAATGTTTCGGAAAAATTTAATTGATAAGTTTGGTTATTTTGATCCTCTTTTATATCAAATTTGTGATTTCGAATATTGCCTTCGTGTATCTTGTAATGTAGGTTTGTTTTATATTCCCGAAGTTTTAACATCGTTTAGAGTTCATCTGAATTCGACTACAGCGAGTAATAAAAAAGCGAATATAGCTTTATTAGATAGTGTTTTATTGAATTATCAATTCATACATTCAACTTACTATAAACAAATTCAAGCGCAGCTTTCGTTTTTAGATTTACTTAAAATGAAATTTATTTTGAAGCTTCGATTATATGAAGCACAATTGTGGATTAAAAATAGTGGAGAGGATCATTTTTATGCAAAGTTTCAAGTTTCAATAAAACAAATTCCCGATTTTTCCAAATATGCTATGTCGCCAATAGTTGGTTGTGTTTTTTATTCTTTTATTTTATTTAGAAGACGTTTTTTGAATCTAATTATTTTTTAGACCATAAAGCATTTTTTAAATTTATTTTTATAATATTTTTGATTATTATTTTGTAGAAATATAAAAATGAGCAGAGTTGATACATGTGATATTATTCCACCAATTCCAACCAATATTTTTGTGGTTATAGTTACATATAATCCTACATCAAATATTATAAATTTAATAAATGCTTTACCTGTTAATGTGCAAAAGTTTATTGTGGATAATAATTCTCAAGGCCAAAGTCATAGGTTTATTGATGAGTTAAGCATTAATGAAAATGTTATAATAATTAAAAATGAAACTAATGTTGGAATAGCAAAAGCTTTAAATCAAGGTCTTGAAGCAGGTGCTAAACTAAGTTTTAAATGGGCGATAACTTTCGATCAAGATAGTTTACCTACACCAACAATTATTCAATTACTTATTGATACATATAATAATTATAGCGATAAAAATAAGCTTGCCATGGTTGCTGCTAATTATGATACAAACGGAAGCACCTATTTAAAAAAACGTATTGATTTAGGTTTAAAAACAATTGAAATGCGCGTACTTATAACTTCTGGTTCCATGCTTTCAATACCTGTATTTGAAGAAGTAGGGGCCTTTCGTGAAGATTTTTTTATTGATTGTGTGGATATAGAATATTGTTTGCGATTAAAATCGAAAGGTTATAAAATTGTGATTAGTTCGGAAGTAGGTTTTAATCATGCAATTGGATTATCGCAATCAAAAAAAATATTCGGAATAAATTTTACAAGTTCTACACATAATGTAATGAGGCGCTATTATATGGCTCGGAATAATGTTATACTTACAAAAATGTATTTGTTTAAATTCCCCTTATATATTTTGAATAAAAATTTCACTTTTTTAAAATCTATTATTTCAATAATTGCTGTAGATGACAATAAAAAAGAAAAATTAAAGACTACTTTTAAAGGAATTTTTAATGGCATTAAAAATTAAATAAATGGATGTAGTAAAGCCCCAACTTTCTATAATTATAATAAATTATAACACAAAGGATTTAATCGAACAGTGTTTAAATTCAATTTATTCAACCAATTCTAGCTGTTTGTATGAAATTATTGTTGTTGATAATTTTTCGAACGATGGAAGTGTGGAAATGATAAAAAAAAAATTTACAAATACAATTGTTATTGACAATAAAGAGAATTTGGGTTTCTCAAAAGCAAATAATTTAGGAATACAAAAAGCAAAAGGCGAAATGGTTTTGTTGCTAAATAGCGACACCATTGTTTTAGAAAATACATTAAATAATTTAATTGAATTTTTAAATTCTCATATTGATGTTACAGCAGTGGGACCAAAGCTTTTAAATTTTGATAAAACGATTCAACGCTCTTGGTTTGATTTCCCGAATCCTTTAAAAACATTTTTTAATCTTACAGGTTTATCTTTTTATATTGTAAAATTAAAAAACAGTAAACTTTTTACTTCATTTTTTACAGGCAATAATAAACCTGCCTTTATGCTTAATAGCATTGATGAAAAACGTGTAGTTGATTATTTAACATTAGCTTGTTTGTTAATCCGAAAAGAATCGCTGAATACAATTGGTAACCTTGATGAAAACATATTTTTTTATCATGAAGATTGTGAGTTAGGTTATAAATTTAGAGCTGCTAAAATGAAAACCTTTTATTTGCCCGAAGTTGAAATTATACATTTAGGTGGTAGTTCATCACAAAAAAATATTATTGCTTCGTTTGAGCAGTATCATAAAAATTTGGTGTATGTTTTTAAAAAACATGAATCTAAATTTAAATCATTCCAATTAAAATCGCTACTTTCTTTGGCATTGATTATTAGATCTATATTTTGGTTTTTAGGAATTTATCGTACCATTAATATGTTTGGCGTTTATTCGGCTAATCCAAATAAAAGTGATAAGTACAGACCAAAAGCTTTTGACGTTTTAAAAGTATATGGCCGATTAATTAAAGCGATTTTGTTTAAATAAAAATTTAATTAGTGAATAAAAAAAAATACATATTTATTTGTCAGGTTACTCGCCAATTAATGGTGGATATACTTAACCAATTTGCCGAAAATGGCGAGTCGGTAATTTTATATGCAGGCGAAATAAGTAATACGCAAACAACATTAAATCCTACAATTGAAGTTGTTTATTTTTGTAAATACAATAAGGAGAAATCAACGAAACGTATTTTTACTTGGCTATGGTTTACAATTCAAGTTTTTTTTAGGCTATTATTTAAAAGCAAAAAGTATGAATTAGTAATTATTTCAACACCTCCATTCATCACCTTTTTAGGGCTTTTTTTTAAACGTTTATTTAAACAAAAATATCATCTCATAATGTGGGATATTTATCCGGATGCGTTATTAAGTATGAAAATATTTAAGCAATCGGATATAACATACAGGACTTGGGCTAAGCTAAATACGCGACTTTTAAATAAAGCTGATTCCGTTATAACGCTAGGGCATTTTATGGCTAAAGCATTAGAAAAATACTACGACAATAAAATTAAACCTACTGTAATTAATAATTGGGTGGATACAAATTTTATTATTCCAAAACCTAAGAACGAAAATTGGTTTGCAAAAAAATACAATCAAGTAGATAAATTTACCGTTTTATATTCGGGTAATTTTGGTGATACACACGATTTCGAATCTTTACTTTCAGCAGCCGAATTACTGATTGATAAACAAGATATAAACTTTGTTTTAATTGGCGAAGGAGCAAAAAAAAATCAAATACAAAAAATAATTACTGATAAAAAATTATCTAATGTTATATTATTAGATTTTCAAGAAAAAGAAACATTCCCTTTTTCAATTACAACAGGCGATATAGGTGTTATTGCTTTAGGTGAAGGTATGGAATATGCATCATTACCAAGTAAAACATATTCGGTTTTAGCTGCAGGATCTGTTTTATTGGCATTGGCATCAAAAAATTCCGAATTTCAGTTAATGGTTGATAAGTTTAAATGTGGTTCGGTTTTTGAAAAAGGAGATAAAAAGGGTATTTCAGAATATATTTTAGGTCTTTATGATGATAAAAATCTTTTAAATATTTTAAAAGAAAATTCTCGAAAAGCCTCTTTAAATTTCACTCCTAAAAATGCTGAACTTTATTATAATTATATTTGTAAAAAAAAATAACAAAAAATGTTTAGACGTATATATTTATCTCCAGTCGGTTTTTTTATTTCCTTATTTTTAAATTTAATTTCATTTTTAAAAAAACCATTTATGGTATATGGTTTTTTTAATAAGATTGATAAAAAATTCTATAATAAAACGCGTATAAGTTCAACTGTTAAATTCGTTAATAAAATTAATATTGATATTCAAAATAATGTGTGGGTAGGTCATTATTGTATCTTAGATGGGATTGGAGGCATTAAAATTGAGAAAGGTGTACAATTAGCTTCGCATGCTTGTATTTATACTCACAGTAGTGAAAATGCAATTCGTTTAAATGGCGAAAAGTTTATTGAAATCCCTGCAAAAGTTCGTCCTGGATATATTATAAAACCTGTATTTATAGGTGAATATTCTTTAATTGGTACTTCTGCAGTTTTATTATGCGGCACTTCAATAGGAAAAGCTTCCATTGTAGGTGCTGGTAGTATTGTTAAAGGTAGTTTTCCTGATTATTCTGTAATTGTTGGTAATCCAGCAAAGGTGGTCGGAGATACAAGAAAGATTGATAAGAAATTATTTTTGGATGGAATTAATTTTGATAATTATTATGATCAAACATTAGTTTCATCTAATTATTCGGTTAAATAATATGTTAGAAATTAATATAATTCGTTTAAATACACCCATCCATATATTTTTGATGTGTGCATTGGCTTTTTTTATACCTATTTTTCCTTTAATTTTATCGCCTATTATCTTGTTAATTGTATTTAATTGGCTCTTAGCTCCCAAGCAAATAATTGTTGGCTTTAAAGCGAATATTAATAATCCTGGTTTAATATTACTAGTTTTGTTTTACGCTATCTATTTAATTGGAATGTGCTATTCAACTAATTTAAAGTTTGGTAGGGAAGAACTTGAAACTAAATTATCATTTATTGTTTTCCCTTTTGTATTGTCTACTTATAGCCAATCTTGTAAAGATTTTATAGATAAATATTTTAAGTTTTTTGTATTTGGTTGTTTGTTTTATGCAACAATATGTTTTTTAGTTGCTTTATATCGTTATGTTAAACCCGAGTATATTATTATTAATGGTTTAGAAACTAATTTAGGTATAGGTTGTTTTTATTACACTAATTTATCTATTTTTTTACATCCTAGTTATAGTGCTATGTATAGTGTTTTTGCTTTGGCTATTTTATTTTATTTTGTAAGTACTAATAAGTTGCAATTAAATTGGAAATGGTGCACAGCTATTATATTATTAGTTCTATTTGTTCTGATGTTAAGCTCTAAAGCTGGTTGGATAAGTTTATCTGTAATATCATGTTATTTATTTACTAACTTATTCAAGCAAAAAAAATACATGCTGTTGATACTAATTTCTGTATTTCTAGGAAGTATGTTTTATATTTTAAATATTAAAATAACACCAGTTTCAATAACTCGAATACCTAAAATAGCTGTTATAACTGGAGCTATAAAAAATCAAGGCATTTTATCAGATTCAACCAAAGATGTTGCTGATACAGATGGATCGGGGAGCAGGGTTTTAGTTTGGAAAGCTGCAGTAGATATTGTTAAATCTAACTTTATTTTTGGAGTTGGTACTGGTGATGCTAAAGATGTAATGCTTGAAAAATATATAGAAAAAGGCATGGTTTCCGAATATAAAACAAACTTAAATTCTCATAATCAATATTTTAATACGTTTATTCCTCTAGGTATTTTTGGTTTTGCAATTCTTGTATTTATTTTAGCAGCACCCTTTTATTTTTATTATAAGCGCCAACAACTTTTATTCAAAATGTTCGTATTAATAGCGGCACTTAACTTTTTAGTTGAGTCGATGCTAGAAGTACAAGCTGGTGTTATTTATTTTGTATTTATTTATGTTTTATTAAGTTTTTCATTTGAAAAAAAATCAAAGAATATAAGCACCCAAGAATTAACTATTAATTAATATCGCTGATAAAATGATTCATTTTTCGCCACCACATATTGATCAAAAAATAATTGATGAAGTAACTAATGTTTTAAAATCAGGCTGGATTACAACCGGTCCTAAAACAAAACTCTTTGAAAAAGAAATTACAAATTATTGCGGAAATAAAAACACCTTGTGTTTAAACAGTGCTACTGCTGGTTTAGAGATTATTCTTCGTTGGTTCGGAGTGAAAGTGGGGGATGAAGTTATTCTTCCGGCTTATACCTATTCGGCAACTGCCAATGTTGTGATGCATTGTGGTGCAACACCTGTTTTTGTAGATGTAGATGCTACTGATTTTAATATTTCAATCGCTAATATTGAAAAAGCAATCACTTCAAATACAAAAGTAATAATGCCTGTTGATTTTGGAGGTTATGCCTGTGATTATGATGAGATTAATTCTCTTGTTGTAAAACACAAAGCGGCCTTTGTGCCTCAATCGGAAGAGCAAAAATTGCTCGGTCGTGTTTTAGTACTTTCCGATTCTGCTCACTCATTCGGTGCAACATACAAAGGAAAAAAAGCTGGTTCTTTAACCGATATTTCTGTATTTTCTTTTCATGCTGTCAAAAATTTAACCACTGCTGAAGGCGGAGCTGTTGCATTAAATCTTCCAGCACCATTTGATAATGAAGCGGTTTATAAGTCTTTGTGTATTAAAACACTTCATGGTCAGGATAAGGATGCGCTAGCAAAAACTCAAAAAGGTAACTGGCGATATGATATCGTTGAGGCGGGTTACAAATGTAATATGACCGATATTATGGCGGCAATCGGTTTGGTTGAATTAGATCGTTACGACAGTATTACAACAAAAAAACGTGCGCATATCTTTCAACAATATGACAATGCTTTTTCAAAATACGAATGGGCACAACTGCCTGAGTATGTCTCTGAAAATAAAAATTCCTGTTATCATTTATATGCCCTTCGCATTAAAGGTATTACTGAAGCTCAACGAGATGCGATCATCAAAGAAATATTTGACCACGACGTTGCAGTTAATGTGCATTTTATTCCTGTTCCTATGATGAGCTTTTATAAAAATCTCGGATACGATATAAAAAAATATCCGGTAACATTTGATAATTATTCAAGAGAGATTTCATTACCTGTTTATGTTGACTTGAATGATGATCTAGTTAAGCGAGTTGTTGATTCGGTAATTGATTCTGTAAATAAAGTTATTGTAAATAAATAAATGCTTAAACGAATCTTCGATATATTTTTTTCATTAATAGGATTAATCCTTCTTTTGCTTCCCTTTCTTCTGATCGCTCTCTTTATTTTCATCGATTCGAAAGGTGGTATTTTTTATAAACAAAACAGAGTAGGGAAAGGCGGAGTAGATTTTAAATTATTAAAGTTTCGTTCAATGAGAGCCAATGCTGATAAGGTCAGCTTGCTTACTGTAGGAAAAAAAGATAACCGAATTACAAAAATTGGGTATACATTGAGAAAATATAAAATTGATGAGTTACCACAATTGATAAATGTACTTTTGGGTAAAATGAGTTTGGTAGGTCCGCGTCCTGAAGTGAGAAGATATGTTGACATGTACACCCCGGAACAAATGCAGGTATTATCCGTTAAGCCAGGTATTACAGATTATGCGAGTATTGAATACAGTAATGAAAATGAATTGTTAGGAAATGCTGAAAACCCGGAAGAAGTCTACATCAATGTAATAATGCCCTCAAAGTTAAAACTCAATCTGAAATATATTGCTGAGCAAGGAATTTTAACTGATCTCAAAATTATAGTGAATACAATTAAAAAGATTCTACAATAAAACTCCTCCTATTCAGAAGTGGAGAACAAAAGAAAACTTTTATTCTAAACATTTACCTACCCCAAAGAATCTAATAATTCTTTTAATTCTTCACTTTTATCGGGATAGCCAAGCTTTTCGTATGAAGTGATTAAATTTCGTAACAGACGTTTGATTATTTCTAAATTTGAACACGGTTCATAAAAAATAGCAAGTGGCTCAAGTTTAAGCTGCTTTAAAAAAGCATCAATTTCTTTTTGTCCGAATACAGCTCCTTTGCTAAATGGATTGATATAGAAAAACACATTGCTGCCTTGATTACCCTCTATTGATGGAACACCCATGTGTTCAATATCTACATAACAAAGAATAAAATGTTCTGGTAGATTTACCCCGTAAATAGGAATGTCCAGTTTCTGAGCAATTATTGTATAGATGATAGACAATAAAAGGGGATTGCCTTTTTTGTTTTCCAGAACATTGTTGATGTATGAATTCTGTGGTGCGTGGTAATTGCTAGTATTGCCGCTGAAATTATGTACATCAAAAAGAATATGATTAATGATCTTTACTTTTTCAAGAGCTGTGAGATGTTCGTTCAATTCGAGCCAAACATCCTGTTTAATCTGATCGATCTGTTTAATTATTTTTGCAGTATTAACATCTGGATATTGATATCTGGCTATTAATAAAGCACCTTCAAGTAAATTTTGTTGTTCAGGATGCGACCATTGCTTTAGCGAATCTTTAATAAGATCGAATTGAATCTGATGAATTATATTTTCAATCCTATTCTGAATCAATGTATCAAAAGAATGCTCCCATGCATCCTCCAATACTGGAATAACTTCCTCGCCTAGGGATAAAAATTTTATGCTAACTTGTTTGAATATCGTTTCATCCGGATCATCCAATAAGCTTATGAGTGCAGTTACTTCTTGTTTATTCATACCTTTTGATAATCTGTTTGTACAAAGGTAGACTGCAGTTTTTGGGTATTTATAATGTTACTCAAGAAGATTTCAACCTTACTTTGTTAATCTCTCAAGCACGAGTTGGATTAATTCCTCTATTGAAGCATGGTAATTCTGACTGTATTTCTTGGCTACGCGATTGGCTATGATCGAACAAACAGTGCAGGTTTGGTGGCCAAGAAGAGCTCCTAAACCATAAAGGGCAGAGGTCTCCATTTCGAAGTTTGTTATGCGATTTTCCTTGTATTTAAAATCGGTTAATTGTTGATTAAAATCTTCTACCCATGGAGTTAATCTTAATTTTCGACCTTGTGGGCCATAAAATCCAGGAGCGGTGGCGGTAATTCCCTTTATAAGGTCAAAACCTATCTTTTTAATAAGTGTTTCTGAGCCCTTTACTGCATAAGGGTAAGGAAGGTTCTTGCTCCAATTGGTTTGCTTAATGAATGCTTCTGAAACCTCATTATCATTTATTATTGGAAGATCTAGATAGTAGTTCAATAAGCCGTCAAAACCTAAACCATGTGTGGAAACAACAAAGTTGTCGACCGGGATATCTTCTTGTAAAGCACCTGATGTACCAATTCGGACAATATTTAAGCTCACCCGCTCTTCTTTGATCATGCGTGTTTTTAGATCGATATTCACAGCAGCATCTAATTCATTGATTAGGATGTCGATATTGTCTGTTCCTATGCCGGACGAAATAACCATTATTCGTTTACCATTGAAGGTTCCTGTATGGGTAATAAACTCTCTGTTTTGAACTTTAAAATCGATGGTGTCGAAAAAACGGGAAACTGTTTCAACACGTCCCTGATCACCAACAATAATGATGTTTTCGGCTATGTTTTCAGGTAAAAGTTGTAAGTGATATACGCTTCCGTTTGGATTCAGAATCAATTCTGTTTCTGCTATGATATTAATCATATTGATAGGGTTTTTAAAAGGTTTGAGTATATTTGTTAAATATGAAATTAATTATTTAATTTGTTTTATATACTCCAAAAGTATTTAAAAAATATGATTCATTCTAGCAATAAAATAGTAGTTCCCATCGATTTTTCTGAGCAGTCATTGATTGCTCTAGAAAAATCCTATAATATCGCTCGGGAATATCATGCTGAAATTACTCTTTTTCAAGTATTAAGTATTCGACCATTACCCCAAAAAGATACAACAATATTTCCTAACCCTAATTAATAAAACTATCAATCAATCCTATACTTATGAAAGCATTCGACTTAAAAAAAATTTTAATACCAATTGATTTTTCTGAAACATCTATGTTAGCTATAGAGCATGCCGGATTTATGGCTCAGCTGTTTAAGGCTGAATTAGTTTTGTTGCATGTTGTTGAAAAGCATTGGGAACAGTTTGATATTATTGCACCTGAATTAAGAATATTGCCTCCTAGTGATTTAATGAATGTTATTGAAAAAAAATTAGGCGAAGTAGCAATAGATATTCGCTCGAAATATGGTGTTAAGTCTACAACGGTTTTATCAACCGGAAATATTTTCAATGAAATACGTTCCATTTCTAAAGAACAAAATGTTGATCTTGTTGTTATGGGAACGCATGGAACTTCAGGTTTTGTAGAGTTTTTTATTGGTAGTAATACTTTTAAAATGGTGACACAATCCGAGTGTCCTATTATTTCCGTTCAGGTGCACTCAAAGAAATTAGGTTTTAAAGAAATTTTATTACCGATAGATGATTCAGTTCATTCACGACAGAAAGTAAATCAAGCCATTGTATTAGCAAAACATTTCGCTTCTAAAATTCATATTCTTGGTTTAGCTGATTCTGAAGATGAAACAGAGCTTAAGAAATTTCAATTAAAATTGGATCAGATAGAAGAATATATTAAAAAATGTGATTTACCTTTTTCTCGAACAACCATTGATGGAAAAAATCAAGCGAAAATAACATACGATTATGCAAAACTCATCAACGCTGATTTAATTGTGATTATGACAGATCAGGAGGAAGATATCACCGGAAGAATGATGGGAACTTATGCTCAGCAAATTATAAATCATTCAAAGATCCCTGTCATGAGTATTCAGCCTAAATTTTCAAATATAGAGTGGGTACATCCATATTAATTATATCGTTTTCAAAAAATCCTTCTAATTGCGAAGGCTTTTTTGAAAAAAGATGTTTGTGAATCAATAAAAAATAAATTTTTATATTTTTAATGCAGGAATTTAATTCATGATATTTCCGAATACGCGCTTTAAAATATCTGTAACACGATCAAGAGGATTTTTACGGATCTTTAATTCCTCCTCTGCGATTAATTTGAACAAGCCTTCAATTGCCCTGTCGGTAACGTAAGCTGTTAAATCAGGGTTTTGTTTTTCAACAAATGGTACTTTATTGTAATTATTGATAATCGGATTCCAATACCTCGTTAATTCCACTTTATTAATCGCATTTTGAACAATAGGAGTGAATTTTACACGTAATTCAGCTGTGGTTTTATTTTTTAAGAATTGAGTAGCTGCGTTGTCTGCTCCTTTTAAAATAGCAAATCCATCACCAATGCTCATTCCTTTAATTGCATTTATAAAAACAGGTGCAGCATCTTTTGTTGCTTCTTCGGCAGAACGGTTCAGCGTCATCACAAACTTATCCAACTGTTCATTCATTCCCAATTTTGTTGCCCAGTCTTTTACTTTTTGTGCTTCAGGAGGAAAGGGAATAAATAATGATGGGTTTTTATAAAAACCGTCTACTTTAGATGCGAATGCACTAGAATTATTTGTACCAACCGTTAATGCATCTCTTAATCCACTGATTACTTCATCATTAGTTAATGGATTAGCAGCTGGAGTAGCTGTTCCTGATCCTGTTGAATTAATCGCAACTTTAGCTGCATCTGCAGTTTGTTGTAATTGTTGTGACGTACATGCCGTTATTGAGATCGCAATGATCAAAATAGAAGAGAATCCGATTTTTTTCATGGTATATATTTGATTTATTTTATTTCAAAAGATAATAATATTTCATTTTCAATCGATGCTTGGAGTTTGTCGCCAATAGCAACCGGACCAACTCCTTCAGGTGTACCAGTATAAATCAGGTCGCCAGTTTTTAAAGTAAAAAACTTTGAAATGTAAGCAATTAATGTATCGAAATTAAATAGCAGATCTTTGGTATTCCCTTTCTGTACAGATTTTCCATTAATGCTTAATTGAAAGTTAATATTATTTTGATCTGCAAATTTTTTCTTGTCAATAAATTTTCCGATTGGAGCAGAGCCATCAAATGCTTTGGCTTTTTCCCATGGTAGTCCTTTTTCCTTACACTTTGCTTGTATGTCGCGCGCAGTAAAATCAATGCCAATACCTATTTCATCGTAATATTTATGAGCAAATTGGGTATCAATATTTTTCCCTGTTTTATTTATCTTAATTACTAATTCTACTTCATGATGAATTTCTTTTGAAAAATCAGGATAATAAAAAGGTTGATTGTCTTTGATGATTGCGGTATCCGGTTTTAAAAAAAAAATTGGCTCAGCAGGAACAGGTGAATGCATTTCTTTCGCGTGTTCAAGATAATTACGTCCAATGCAAATTATTTTCATAGAATTTTCATGTATTATTTTAATAACAGTTTTATCGTTGTGAAAAATCTGGAAAGAACTTTTTTCGCATTATAAAAACGAATCATAAATCAAACTGAAATTATTTGTTGAAAGTCATACGTAATTTTATTTCAGTAAGTATTTTTTTAGTATACAAAGGAAAATCTCCATTCAGCATCCATGAATAATAAGAAGGCTCATCACGTAATACTTGTTCTACCGCTTTTCCTGTGTGTTTTCCGAAATTAAAAACTTCAATCCCTTTTTCATTAAAAATGATCCTTCCTGCAAGATCCGCATTTTTATTGATGTTTGTGAATTCGTGAAGCGCTTTAATATCGTTTATTACAGGCGAAGACTTATTGCCTTTTTTATCTTCAAATTCAACTCCGTCATATTTTTGAAGTTGGGCTAAAAATACTTCATAAGTTGCTTCAATATCTGCCTGAGCACTGTGTGCATTTATAATTTCTTTACCACAATAAAATTTATACGCTGCTTTTAAAGTTCTTTGTTCCATCTGATGGAAAATGTTTTGAACATCAACAAAGTGTCTTCCTTTTATATCGAATTCAATTTCGGCACGTAAAAATTCTTCTACTAAAATTGGAATATCAAATTTGTTAGAATTGTAACCCGCTAAATCACAATCTTTCAGGAATTCAGCGAGACTTTTTGCATAGCTTTTAAAGGTGGGTTCATTCTCTATATCTTTGTCGTATATTTTATGGATTTCAGAGGCAACCAGAGGGATTGGAATTGTTGGATTAATGCGTTTTGTTTTAATTTCTTTTGTTCCATCAGGAGAAATCTTTAAAATACAAAGTTCAACAATTCTGTCGGAAGCGACATTCACACCGGTTGTTTCCAAATCGAAAAATGCAATTGGACGAATTAAATTAGGTTGTATCATTTTAAATGTGGAGTAAATATTGTTAAAATAGATTTATTATTTCTGAAGTGTAAATAACTTTTTACTTTCATTTTGTCCGTTACCAATATCAAAAATAAAGAAGACATCCGTTAATTTTTTATAGCCATCTGCTTCAATTGTTATTTCATATTTACTTGGAGTTAATGCCATAATAAATTTACCTGATTTTGAATTCGGACTATAGTTTAATTCTTGCGCATTTTTATTTTTTAGATCTCTAACGGTTACAATTGAAGTTACATTTTTTGAACTGTCGGAAGTTGTTATATAAGCTTGTAAGACAGTCATTCGGTCATCGGAATCTTCAAATTTTAATCGGTATAAATCCAGATCTCCGAATCCACCATCTCTGGATGCTGAAATATATGCCACTCTATTATTTTCTGTAAAAGAAATACAACGATCATCGCCAACTGAATTGATTGGATATCCTAAGTTTTTAGGGCTTGTCCACGAATTTTCTTCCTCATTCCAGGTAGATTGAAAAAGGTCGAAGTCGCCCATTCCGGCATGTCCTTGTGAAGAAAAATAAAGTGTTTTTCCATTCGGGGCAATTTGTGGAAAATCTTCTTTGTATTTGGTATTCAAAGTAGAACCTAAATTTTGAGCTTTCGCCCATAGTCCGTTTGGTAATTTACGGGCCATATATAAATCGGTTTCACCAAAGCCACCATCCCGTTTGGAAGCAAAAAAAATGATATTTCCATCCGGAGTTATTGATCCGGCTGTTTCAAAATCGGAATTCACATTGTTATTTAGTTTCCTCATTTTTTGAAAGGTTCCTGCTTTATTTATGGAAGAATAGATATTTCCCAAACTATCGATGTGGTCAATATACATTAGCATGGTTTGTCCGTCTGGTGTTAATCCAACGGCTTGTTCATCATAGCGGGTATTTACTGTTCCACCCATGTTTTTAGGTTTAGTCCATACGTCATTCAATGGATTAGACATGTATATATCGGATGAGAAGTAACCATCAACTTCCACTTGTCCTCCAATATTATCTTTCCTTCTGGAAGTAAAAACGATAAAGGTTTCGTTTGCAGAAACAAAAGGATAATAGTCTGGAAATTCTGAATTGATTTCTTTTCCAAGATTCTGAAAAGTAACATTTACAGGGTGTTTTACGTATTCTTTAGCATTTTCACACGTTTCAATTTGATGCTCAATTTGCTCTAATTCTATTCCCACTAAAGTTGCTTTGTATTTGTTCAATGTTTTAATAGCATCATCAAAGCGGCTAGCATATTGATACGCCAACCCCAAATGATAAAGTACTTGTTTTTCGGGCTTTGTTGCTTTGCTGGCAATTTCTAGGTGAGGAATGGCAAGTGTTTTATTAATATTAGTGTAGAGGTAACAGATACCCAGTTTGTAATTGTAATCGCTGTTGCTGGGTTCTTGTTTTAGAAGTTGTTTATAAGAGGGTATTGCAAATAAGAAATTGTTATGAGAAAAATGTTCTTTCGCATCAGCTGGGTCAATTATCTTTGAGGTTTTAGGCTGCGCTTTTATTCCGTTGGTTAATAAAAAAGCAATCGCAAAAAACAGTATTCTTTTAAAAAAAATGGTAGAAATTTTATTCACCGTATATCTCTTTATTTGGCTTTTTTTAAACAAGTATGGTACTAAAGTACAAAAAAAGTTTTTTTTATGAAAGAAATGTCCTTAATTTATCAAAAAAACCTCCAAATTAGTTTTGGAGGTTTTTTTAATTAATTGAGATTATAAATATTTTTATTAGTACCCAGCTATTTTAATGAATTGATATGCTTCGTATTGTGCCTTATTAATTAAATAATCAAAATTGTAAGTAGGTCCGGATACATATGATTTTGTTTTTACAAAAATAACGTTCGAGGCATCAACTCCTTTTTCTTTCAATGCATTCAGAATTTGTTCTTTTGCTTTTTCAGATCGAGCTATAGAAAGCTCTTTGTTCGATTTATAGGCTCTTGAAGGTACTTTTGATGCACTAGAAATTAATTTGATGTTTAAGCTTCCGTTCTTTGCAACTAAAGCCGATAAATTATCTATATATTGTTTAAACTGAACATCATTTATGTCAATCTCGGTTACATTATATTTGAAATACATTTCGAAATTTAAATTATTAACACTGGCAAGTTGTTCGTGAGGTACTTTATTCGAAATCGTATTATCATATTTGGTAGTAACAACAGGTATGTTTTTAGGATTTGTTTTGAACCTTATAGAAGTTTTGGAATTTGACAGTATGTATTTTCCTTCGATAATTTTTGATTTTAGTAATTTACCGTTAGCGTCTTTGAATTCAGCGTGTGATTTTTTTCCAATAATACGAGTATCATTTTCGTCCAGACCAACCATGTATTCTTCGTTATTAGGAAGATCGGAGAAGATAAACCAACCCAATTCATCTGAAGTAGTTGATTTTATTATTTCACCTTTTGAATTAATTAGGTTCACTTTTAAATTTGTGTATGGTGAATTATTTTCATCCACAATTTTTCCATCTAAGGAAATGAAAGCTACATCTGTGTTTGTTTTTGCGATTGTATCTTTTATTTCTACTCCCCAATTTACACGATTTAAGAGCACTTCTTTGTTGATTTCCTGATAAGCAGAACTCATTGGTACATCGATCACTTCAGAGAAAAATTCTTGCCCATCATTGGAATAAGAAAGTGTATAATTACTTCCTGGAGGAATAATAATTGTGAAACTGCCATCTTTTACCATCGGTTTGTAAACCCCAGAAACAATTCCTGTTTCATTATTAGTTACAAGAATTTCCAAAAATGGAGGTAATTGCTGGCCTTGTGTAGGGACAATAAATCCTTTGATCAAAACAAGAGGCACTTCTTGTCGCTCAGGCAAAGATACCATATATATGTCCTTTTCTCCATAACCTTCTGGTCTGTATGAGGAAGAGTAATACCCTCTTTTTCCATCCGGCGATGTCACATAAAACACTTCGTCATCAGTTGTATTTATTGGGTAACCAATATTAAAAGGTTCTTCCCAAGTATTTGTTTCTTGGTTTTTAGAAGAAAAGAAAATGTCGAATCCTCCAATTGTCTGGTGCCCTTTTGAACTAAAGAATAAAACATTACCGCTTGGGTGTATAAATGGAGATTCTTCATCATAAATTGTATTTATTGGAGCGCCTAAATTCATTGCTAAACTCCATTTCCCATTGGGCAATTTTAAACATTTCCAAATATCCCGTCCACCAAGTCCGCCATCCCTGTTACTCACAAAATATAGGGTATTTCCATCCGGACTTAAACAGGCACTGGTTTCCCATTTAGGACTATTGATGTCGGAGGCCATCGCCTGTGGGTAAGTCCAGTTATTCCCTTCAAGGGTACTGAAATAAATGTCTCCTCCATTTACGTCTTTGTATATTAACAGAGTTTGAGCATCAGCTGTTAGTCCAACACTCGCTTCGTGAGTTGTTGAATTGATATTCGCACTAATAGAAACTGGACTTGTCCAAGTACTATCTGTTTTTTTATATGCGATATAAATATCTTCATAAAACTGGCCTTCATCTGTTTTATCAAGCCCTGTGCCCGAAGCTCTTCTTGTAGTAAAAATGATTGTTTTCTCATCAGCAGATAAAACCGCACTATATTCAGGAGCTGAAGAATTAATACTATCACCAAGGTTTTTTAATATAATATTCATTGGTGCATTTACAAGTGTTTTAGCATTGTTACTGATTTCAATCTGGCGATCGACATCTTTAATGAGCAATCGATTTTTTTCTTTTAAATAAGATTTGAATTTTTCATAATTCGCAATTGCATCATCAAATTTATATGAGAAGTGAAGGGCTTGTCCGTAGTAAAAATATGCATTTACAGGAGCGGATTTTTCTGATGGATCAAGATCTTTGTATTTTTTTGACGTTTTCTTAATGGCACGTTCTAAGTATATTATTGCTTTGTTTCTTTCTGTTTCAGAATTTAAATAGCACAAGCCCATTTTGAAATTTATATTTGCATTGGTAGAATCAATTTCGAATGCCTCCTTGAAATTCTTTAACGCTAAGGGGAAATTACCTTCCAATATTAGAAAATTACCTTCGGTGAATTTCTGACGGTAGTCAGATTTGCCTTGGGCTTTTAAAGAAAAATTGAAGACGAAAATTGAAAAGAATAAGATTAATATTTTTTGCATAGAGCCAGGTGATTAAAAATAAATATTACGCTAAGCTAGTAAGATAAGCACAATTATTTATTAATTTAATCAAAAACATTTAAATATTTTATGTAATACATTAAGTAGCAAGAAATAAATAGGCTGTTTAATTATTTTAAAATCAGTTATTTAGATTCAATTATTTTTATTTCAACTCTTCTGTTTTGTTGCATTCCTTTTTTGTTAGGTTGCCCAGAAGGCATAGTATTTGCAGCAATTGGCATCGTTTCACCATATCCTTTTGAAATTAGGTACTGTTCACTGATCCCTTTTTTTACAAAGGCGTCTACCACTGCCTGAGCACGCATTTGCGATAGTTTTAAGTTTGCCGCATCGTTTCCCTTGTTATCCGTGTGACCGGCTATTTCAAAGGTTAATTCGGGATATTCTTTCATTAGATTCAATAGCTTTTCAATTTCCAAATTTGATTCTTTCTTAAGAGTAGCTTTGTTAGAATCAAAGAAAATATTGTTGAGTACTATTTTAGAGCCGATCTGAACTTTTTCCAGAATAATATTTTTTTTCAAAACTGAATAATCTGTTTGTTTGGTAATATTTACATTTTCAGATTGAAAAAGATATCCTTTAGCTTCGTATGATAAATTATAGTTTTGTCCTCGATTTAAAATAAAAGAATAGGAGCCAGAATCGGAAGAAGTATAAAAGGTTTCTATAAGTTTGCCGGTAATGTTGTCTTTCACTACAATCTGAGCTCCAGAAATAGAATTCCCCTTAACATTTTTTAGAGTGCCAGAAATGGTTATGGTTCCAAGTGTTTTACTTTCAAAATTTAAGCTATGCAATAAAAGTTCTTTCTCAATTTCCTGATAAGAGGAGTTGGGAGGAATTGTAATTGTAACATTAATAGGTTGAAAACCTTCTGATTCATAACTGATATTATATGTCTTTCCTTCTATCCCAGGTTTAAGGATCATTAGGTATTTTCCGGTTAGTTCATTCGTTTTAATGTTTTGAACAACCAATCCTGTTGCCATATCGGTAGCCACTATTTCAACTTTTGAAAGCCCTTTTGTTGTGCCGTCAAAAGTTATATATCCTTTTAGAAGTGTTAATGGTTCGGCGATTGCTTTATCAAAATTGATCATGTAAATATCTTTTCCACCAAATCCTTTGTCTCTTAAGGAAGAAAAATAGCCTCTTTTGCCATCAGCAGATTGAACATAAAAAATATCGTCATCGGGTGTGTTAATTGGAGATCTTAGGTTTTCAGGAGTAGTCCAATTGCCGTTTTTATCTTTTACAGATTTGAAAATATCAAATCCACCCATATTTTTGTGACCCTTTGAGCTAAAAAATAGCGTTACACCATCGGGATGAAGAAAGGGAGCCTCTTCATCTTCTTTCGTATTGATTTCTGGACCTGCATTCAAGGGCATACTCCATTGTCCGTTTGGTAATTTTACACTTCGCCAAATATCTCTACCACCATAACTGCCTTCCTTTCTATTGCTTACAAAATATAAGGTATTTCCATCTAAAGAAACTGTAGCATGTGTTTCCCAGTCTGGAGTATTTATGTTTGAAGATAAAGGTAATAATCCGCTCCAGGTGTCGCCTTCTAAATTACTGTAATAAATATCTCCTCCGTTCACATCTCTGTAAACATACAATTGCTGACCATCAGGGGAAAGATTGATATTGGCTTCGCTACCAAACGTATTTATGCTTGAACCGATTGATTTTGCGGAAGACCATGTGCCATCTGTTTTTTTGTTACAAAAATAGATGTCTTCAAGAAATTGATCGTTATCTGTTTTTTCTCCCCCTGTGCTACCTGCTCTTCGTGAGGTGAAAATTAAAGTGGATTCATCTGCAGAAATGACAGGACTATAATCAGGATAGATGGAGTTAATACTATCACCAAGATTCTTAATACTTACACTAATTGTATCTTTAATAAATTCAATTGCGTTAAAATTTGTTTCCACTTGCTTATCCAGATCTGAAGTAAGACTTTGATTGCGGTTGCCAATGATAGCTTTAAATTTGTTAAAATAAGTAATCGATTCATTGAAACGGTATGCAAGGCGGTAGGCAACACCAAGAGAATAATAGGCTAATTCAGGAGCTTTTTTCTCCTTGGGATCCTCTGGATTGTAATTGTGAGAGACATTTTGTACTGATTTTTCAAGAAAGGATAAGGCTTTGTTTTTTTCTGTCTCAGATTCTAAGTAACATATACCTATTTTGTAATTTATATTCGCGTTAGAGGAGTCAATCAGATAAGCGTCTTTGAAATATTTTAGCGCTAAAGAATAATTTTGTTCAAGGATTAAATAATTGCCTTGAAGGAAATTAGCTTTATAATCGCCTCTTCCTGCTTGAGAAAATCCCAAAGAAGTTAGAAACAAAAGGAGTAAAAAAAGATTAATTTTTTTCATAATCAGTGTTTAGAAAATGTAAAATTTTAAAGCAAATATACTCTTTCTAAGGATTTTTTGATATTTTTTTTTAAAAAACATTTAAAAAGGAAATTTATTCCTCTAACGTCTATAATCGTTGAATTATTTTTTCTGAGAGACGGTTATCTTTATGAATTGATATTGCTCGTAGGTTGATCTATTTTCAATTGCGTCTTTTTGGTAATCCGGACCCTGAACCAATGCTATTGTTTCACTGAAAAGTACCTGATTTTTTGCAAGTCCTTTTTTAGTCAACGCTTCCATTACTTTTTCTTTCGCATTCATAGCTCTTAAGTTGACTAAATTTTGGTTGCTATTGAAGGTTTTTGTAGGAACTTTAGACGCACTTGCTTCTATGTGAATTTCATATACAGGATTGGTTTTGATGCAATTTGCAAGTGCATCTATAAACGATTTAAATGCTAACATATTATTGTCTAGCTCTTTTTTGTTGTATTTAAAAAACAACTGGAAAGTTGATTTTTGGGGATTGCAAGAATCAATTACGTTTTTATTTGCAAGGTTATTTTGAGCCGCAGAATCTATAGCTGTTAACAAGGCCGCCGATTTATAGGGAACATTTCTTTTAATTACCTGGTAATGTTTTCCTTTCTGCACGTCTATTATTTCAGAATATATTTCCTCATTATTCACAACATATACTGTTCTATATGTTTTCCCTACAGGAAGATTTGTTCCGAATTTTCCGGAAGCACCGTTGGCATTTAAAACCATTAAGGTATCCATTTTTGATTGTTCGATAATGTATATTTGATTGTTTTCAATGCTTTCGTTTGAATTATTGATGATTTTACCTAATAATACTGTAATGTCTCGCGTTTCGAATTCCGGAAATTTAATCATATAAATATCTTTCTCTCCAAATCCACCTTCTTTATCGGAAGAAAAGAAAGCACGGGAGCCGTCAGCTGACGTGATTAAGAAAACGTCGTCATCGGTTGTATTAACAGGGTAGCCATAATTAACAGGCCTTGACCAATATCCGTTTTCATCATTGATCATTGAGGTAAAAATGTCAAATCCTCCCATGGAATTATGACCTTTTGATGAGAAAAAAATTTGTTTGCCATCAGGATGAATAAAGATTCCGTCCTCATCATATTTTGTATTGATTACATCTCCTATGTTTTGAGCGGGACCCCAATCTCCATTTGGTAATTTTAAACACTTATAAATATCTCTTCCACCAAAACCTCCTGGTCTGTTGCTGGTGAAATACAATACACGGTTATCGGAGCTTAAGCAAGCATGCGATTCCCATGACGATGAATTAATTGGGGCAGATGCATATTTTGGTATGCTCCATTCTGTTCCTTTCAATTCACTCAGGTATAAATTACCATTGCCTCCATCATCTTTATAGATTAGTAATTTTAAACCATCTGCTGATAGATTAATTGAAGCTTCATGTTCAGCTGAATTAATGTTTGGTCCTATCGGGTTCGCTTTACACCACTTGCCATCAACATATGTAGAAACAAAAATATCTTCATAATATTCACCGTTTGGTAATTTATTTTGACTTGTTAGGCTTTCTCTACGTGATGTAAAAATCAATGTTTGTTCATCCAATGAAACAACAGGGGCGTAATCCGGGAATTTACTGTTTACTGCTTCTCCAAGATTTTCAACCGTAATAGTTTTTGGGTTTTTTATGAGTTCTTTTCCAAAGTTGCAAGTTTCAATATCATGATTTATTTCATCAATTTCTTCTTTGTATTTTGTATCCGTCCCCAATTCGTTAAGGTATTTTTGATACATCACAATAGCTTTATCAAATTCATAATTGAAATGGTATGCTTTTGCGAGATAATAATAGCTAGAAAGTGGTGCTTCTTGCTCATTTATTGCACCTTGTTCATAGCGTTTCGCAATGTTATTGATTGCGAATTCTAAATAAGGAATAGCTTTTGTTTTGTAAGTTGCTGCTTTTAAATAACAAAATCCGATCTTGAAATTAAGATTGTGATTTCCTTTATCCATTGAGTCGAGCTTGATATACAAAGGCAATGCCGCTGTATAGTTTTCGTTTACGAAAAGCTCTTCCGCATATCTGTATGTGTTCTTATAATTGGAATTTCGCTCCAAGGAAAACCCATTGGTGGAATACAAAAAAATTGTAACAATTAAAAATAAGTGGAGAGAGTACTTTTTCATAAATGTAATAGTTAATTAGTTATGGAAGAAATTGGTCTATATTTCTCGTTCAATATCCCACTGCTCGAGATAATCAGCAACTCTTCTTACAAATTTCCCACCCAAAGATCCGTCAACAACTCTGTGATCATAAGAATGTGATAAATACATAAAATGTCGAACGCCAATCAAATCACCTTCTGGTGTTTCGATAACAGCAGGCTTTTTCTTTATTGCACCAACAGCCATAATTGCAACCTGAGGTTGATTAATAATTGGTGTACCCATAACATTCCCGAATGAACCAACATTCGTGATTGTATAGGTTCCTCCCTGGATATCATCTGGAGATAATTTTCCTGCACGAGCGCGGTTCGCTAGATCATTCACTTGTTTTGTTATTCCAACTAAGTTTAATGTATCTGCATTTTTTATCACAGGAACAATCAAATTGCCACTCGGTAATGCAGCTGCCATACCGATGTTAATACTTTTTCTTTTGATTATCTTTGTTCCATCCAACGAGATATTGATCATTGGAAAATCTTTTATTGCTTTAACCAATGCTTCTATGAAGATAGGAGTGAAGGTTAGCTTTTCACCTTCTCGTTTTTCAAAGTTTCCTTTTACTTTATCTCTCCATTTAACAATGTTTGTAACGTCCGCTTCTACAAAAGAAGTAACATGTGGAGAAGTATGCTTACTCATCACCATATGATCAGCAATGAGTTTACGCATGCGATCCATTTCAATAATCTCATCGCCTGGGTTTAATGAAATAGCAGGTTTTGTTTGTGTTTGGGCAGTACCATTGTTTAATGCTAATTCCTGTATAACTTTAGGTTGTTCAGTTGTAGCTTGTTTTCCTTTGTTTGGAATGTATGCAAGTATGTCATTTTTAGTCACTCTGCCATTTGCGCCGGTGCCTGAAATGCTGTCTAATTCATCCATTGCTATGCCTTCTTGTTTTGCGATATTTCGAACAAGTGGTGAAAAGAATTTTCCTGATGAAGAATTTTTTTCAATAGAAACAGCATTATTAATTGCTGAAGTAGCTAATTCTTGTTGAATTGATTTTGTTTGTTCTACAACAGGTGCATTTAATACAACAGTTTCAATAACAGTATTCGCATCGGTTGAAATAATAGCAATCGCTTTTCCAACCTGCACCACATCACCTTCGTTGAATAAGCGTTTTATAAGTGTTCCTTCTGAGGTAGAAGGAATCTCAGAATCTACTTTATCAGTTGCAATTTCTAGAACAGTTTCATCGGCAGCAATTTTATCACCTTCTTTTTTTAACCATTTAATGATCGTTGCTTCTGCAACACTTTCACCCATTTTGGGCATAATCAACTCTACTTGTGCCATATTTATGTAATGGTTATTGAATGATATTTGTTCTAAATAAAATACAAAAATAAACTAATATTTCAGAAGTGCAAAGTACTTAATAAATTGCACTTCTTTTCTTTTTTTTATTAGCTAATCGGGATAAAAAAAGAACCTTGCCTTTTTCGGACAAGGTTCTTTAAAGAATTATTGGGTAAAGTATTAAGCAAAAAGAGGGTAGTCTTTCATTAATTTATTAACTTCTTTTTTTACTTCGGCAATAACTTTTTCATTGTCGCAATTCATTAATACTTTATCTATTAAATTAACTATTTTCGGTATCTGCTTTTCTTTGATTCCTCGGGTGGTGATTGCTGCCGTTCCAATGCGGATACCAGAAGTTACGAATGGTGATTTATCATCAAAAGGAACCATGTTCTTGTTTACCGTGATATCAGCTTTTACAAGCGTTGTTTCGGCTAATTTACCTGTTAGGTTTTTTGAACGAAGATCAATTAACATGCAGTGATTATCCGTTCCACCTGAAATTACTTTGTAACCTTTATCCACAAAACATTGCGCCATTAGTTTTGCATTTTTCATTAACTGAATGCAATATTTCATATAGCTGTCTTCAAGTGCTTCGCCAAATGCAACTGCTTTTGCTGCAATAACATGTTCCAATGGTCCTCCTTGTGTTCCCGGAAATACTGCTGAATCAAATAATTGAGACATCATTTTTAATTCTCCCTTTAGAGTTTTTTCGCCCCATGGATTTGGAAAATCTTTACCCATCATGATCATACCTCCTCTAGGGCCTCTCAGTGTTTTATGTGTTGTAGTTGTTACAACGTGGCAATAAGGTAAAGGATCATTCATTAAGCCACGTGCAATCAAACCTGATGGATGAGAAATATCAGCCATTAATAAAGCACCCACTTTATCAGCTACTTTTCTAAGTTTTTTATAATCCCAATCGCGGGAATAAGAAGATGCTCCACAAATAATCAATTTCGGTTTTTCTTTGATTGCTATAGCTTCAATTTTATTAAAATCGACACGACCTGTTTTTTGTTCAACACCATAAAAGCTTGGAACATAAAGTTTACCCGAAAAATTAACTGGAGAACCGTGTGTAAGATGTCCTCCATGAGATAGGTCGAAACCTAAAATTTTATCACCTGGCTTTAATATCGCGAGCATAACAGCAGCATTTGCTTGAGCTCCTGAATGCGGCTGTACATTCACCCATTCGGCATTGAATAGCTTTTTTGCGCGGTCGATTGCAAGTTGCTCCACTTTATCCACAACCTCACATCCACCATAATAACGTTTTCCGGGAAGTCCTTCTGCATATTTATTTGTTAGCACCGAACCCATAGCTTTCATAACACTTTCGCTCACATAATTTTCGGAAGCGATTAATTCTAGGCCAATGGTTTGACGTTTTTTTTCTTCAGCAATTAAGTTAAAAATGGCAGTGTCTTTTTTCATAAGAATTTAAATAGAGTTTAATGTACTTGCAAAAGTAAAATTTAGTTTGCTATTTATTCGAAGTTTTATTCATTTCTTTTTCCATCAATTTGAAAGTAGGAATTAAGATCATTAAAATGATTGGAGATTGAGCCATTCCCATGAGGTAGCGAGCAAATTCATACATTTTTTCTGAACTGTTTTTGAAAATCAAACCTGCGGCAATGAATCCTGCGGAAATCAATAAAACCCCAATGTATGTTAATGTCGTGATTTTTAGATATTTGCTGTCTTTAAATAGGGTTTTGATAATAATGATAGAGAGAATAAGATAAAGCAAACTAAAAAATAGTGTTAAGAACCATTTTAGGTTAACCAATGTTTGGTATTCAAAATTTTGAAGAAAGGAAATAAAAGCAGGAAGGAAATAGTCCTGTTCGAGATCCGCTGCTCGCAATATGGCATTGATTGTTTTAAAAACAGTATCCCTTAAATAACCTGTAAGTATAGCTAAAATAGCCATTATAATAAGGATTAAATTCCTTTTTATTTTACTCTGGTTGCTTTTCACGGGTTTAAAAATACGATTTAATTGTTGTTTTTAAACATTTTAGGTCTGTTATGACATTCGGCGTTATCAATATATAGCCGATTCGCGTTCTTGCTTTTGATTTTCGTTAAAAAACCATATTCTTACGAAGCTGCGTGTGAGGACTGAACAATTGCGATGCCTTGTAGCCTGTGTGGAGCGATCGTTTGTTCTTGAACTTTTGTTTCTTTTCTTTTCAAGAGAAAAGAAAAAGAGAAAAAGAGAAAAAT
>CANIFU010000017.1 GCA_947466965.1 Bacteroidota bacterium | reverse complement strand
TGTTAGTTGTATGTTAGAACTCATAAATGCAATGCTTTTATTCTTTTTTTATACACTCAACTAACAGACCAACAACAACAACAAATTTTTAAATATTTTAAATAAAAAGATATATTATTATTATGGGTGAAAATTTATTGTCAAAAGGTTTTTTGGATGTGCCGATTGATTATTCGCTAAATTTGTTTTCAGAAATAAACAAACTTAAAAAAGAAAAAAATGCAATCATCCTTGCGCACTATTACCAAGATGCCGATATTCAGGATATTGCTGATTACATTGGTGATAGCCTCGGACTTTCTCAAGAAGCTTCCAAAACGAATGCAGACATTATTGTTTTTGCAGGTGTTCATTTTATGGCTGAAACAGCAAAAATACTTTCTCCAGGAAAAAAGGTTTTATTACCAGATCTCAATGCGGGATGTTCATTAGCAGATTCTTGTCCTGCTGAAAAGTTCGCTGAATTCAAAAAATTACATCCGGATCATTTGGTAATTTCTTATATAAATTGTACTGCTGATCTGAAAACCCTAACTGATATTGTTTGTACTTCTACGAATGCTGTTCAGATCGTTGAAAGCTTACCAATAGACCAAAAAATAATATTCGCTCCTGATAAAAATTTGGGCGCTTATATTAACAAACTTACCGGTAGGAACATGGTACTTTGGAATGGTGCCTGCATGGTGCATGAAATATTTTCTTTAGAAAAAATATTAAAATTAAAGAATCAGCATCCTGGAGCTTTATTATTGGCGCACCCCGAATGTGAATCTAATGTACTTGAGATCGCTGATTATATTGGTAGTACAACAGGTATTTTAAGATATGCTACGAAATCAGATGCTAAAGAATTTATTGTCGCCACAGAAGCAGGTATTATTCATCAAATGCAAAAAGCTAATCCTAATAAGTCATTTATACCCGCTCCACCGAATAATTCTTGTGCATGCAACGATTGTCCCCACATGAAGTTAAACACCTTGGAAAAGCTTTATAATTGCCTTAAATTCGAGGCCCCTGAAATAGTATTATCAGATGAACTGATCGAAAATGCAAAAAGGCCAATTTTAAGAATGCTTGAGTTATCTTCGCAATTTGGTTTATAAATTTATAAATTATTGATTATTAATTACTTATTAATATGTTAGAATATCAAATGTCCGTGTTTTCGGGAAATGCTGATAAATCATTACTTTTACGGACTTTTTAATATATAAAAATGTTTAAAGAATACGATGTAATTGTAGTTGGTGCCGGTCATGCCGGTTGTGAAGCTGCTGCTGCTGCTGCTAATATGGGATCTTCTACCCTATTGATTACCATGAATATGCAGACAATTGCCCAAATGAGTTGTAACCCTGCAATGGGTGGAATTGCAAAAGGTCAAATTGTTCGTGAAATTGATGCGATGGGTGGTTATTCTGGTATTGTTACCGACAGGACTGCTGTGCAATTTAGAATGTTAAACAGATCAAAGGGTCCTGCGATGTGGAGCCCCAGGGCTCAGAGTGATAGATGGAAGTTTGCTGAAGAATGGAGGTTGATGTTAGAGGCAACTCCTAACCTTGATTTTTGGCAGGACATGGTAAAATCTTTAATTATAGAAGAGAATAAAGTTTGTGGTGTAATTACGGGTATGGATATTGAAATTCGTTCAAAAGCGGTTGTTCTGACAAATGGAACTTTTTTGAATGGATTAATACACCTTGGCGAAAAGCAATATGGTGGCGGTCGTGCAGGGGAAAAATCTTCTACCGGGATTACTGAGCAGTTAGTTTCTTTAGGGTTTGAAGCAGGTAGAATGAAGACAGGAACTCCTCCTCGTATTGATGGACGATCTCTTGATTATTCTAAAATGGAAGTGCAACATGGTGATGAAAATCCGAATAAATTTTCTTTTGTAGATGTTGATCAGTTTGGCTTTAAGGTAGAACGTAAGGACGCTTTTAAAAATGGTCCAGAAGGTCAAATTCCTTGTTTTGTTACCTATACAAATGAAGAGGTACATGAAATATTAAGAACAGGTTTTGAAAAATCTCCGATGTTTTCTGGTAGGATTCAAGGTTTAGGTCCCAGATATTGTCCAAGTATAGAAGATAAAATTACCCGTTTTGCGGAACGCGAAAGACATCAGATTTTCGTCGAACCCGAAGGATGGAATACAGTCGAAATTTATGTCAATGGTTTTTCTACCTCTCTTCCAGAAGATGTTCAGTTTAAGGCATTGAGAAAAATTCCTGGTTTTGAGAATGCTAAAATGTTTCGTCCAGGTTATGCAATTGAATATGATTATTTTCCTCCTCAACAATTGAATCTTACGCTTGAAACAAAGTTGTTAGATAACCTTTATTTTGCGGGACAAATTAACGGGACAACAGGTTACGAAGAAGCGGCTTGTCAGGGTTTAATGGCCGGCATTAATGCGCACCTAAAAGTAAACAACAAGGAACCATTCATTCTTCAACGTTCCGAAGCATATATTGGTGTTTTGATTGATGACCTTGTAACAAAAGGAACGGACGAACCCTATCGCATGTTTACGTCTCGTGCCGAATATCGAATATTATTAAGGCAAGACAATGCAGATATTCGATTAACCCCTAAGTCTTTTGAAATAGGCTTAGCTAAAAAAGAGCGTTTGGATAGAGTTATTATTAAGCAAAAGAACACGCAGGAAATTATATCTTATTTCAAGAAGGAGAGTATTGATCCAGCAGAAATGAACCCGGTACTAGAAACCATTAATTCTGCCCCCATTTCGCAGAAAGTTAAAATGTTTGGAGTGTTAACCAGACCAACGATTACCTTATTAGATTTTGCCATTGCTTCATCAAAGGTGAATGAGTTTGTTTCCAACTATGACCTAGAAAGTATTGAACAAGCAGAGATTTTAATGAAGTACGAAGGTTATATTTCGAGAGAGCACGACTTAGCTGATAAACAGTCAAGATTAGAAGACTTGATTTTACACGATGATTTTGACTATAAAAGATTAACTTCTTTATCAGCGGAAGCAAGAGAAAAGTTTTCAAAGATCAAACCAAGAACAATCGGACAGGCATCTCGCATATCCGGGGTTACACCGTCCGACATTTCTGTCTTGATGGTTTATTTGGGTAGATAGTTCCACGTGGAACCTTCTACAAAGACTGTAGTAGTAATTTATGATTTTATATTATTCGAATTATAGTTCCATTGGAACTAAAGATATTTATGGAAAAATTAGAGAACTGTCCCGTATGTAATTCTATTAGAAATAAGCCGTTTCTGACTTGTGTTGATCACACTGTTTCACGTGAAACGTTTTCGATTGTTGCGTGTGAATCATGTGGTTTTAAATTTACCAACCCCCGACCCAACGAATCGGACTTAGGGAAATATTACAAGTCTGAAGAGTATGTTTCCCATTCAAATACTAAAAAAGGTTTTATCAACTCCACCTACCAATCGGTTCGTAAATTCACATTATTAAAAAAGTTACAACTCATTTCTTCATATTATAAGACAGGTAAAATTTTAGATATTGGATGCGGAACGGGTGAGTTTTTGAATACGTGTAAAAATGCAAAATGGGACACATTTGGAATAGAACCTGACGATGATGCTCGGAATATGGCAATAAATACTTACGGATTAACCGTGCTACCCGAAGCAAGTTTAAAAAACCTTTCAGATGAGAGTTTTGATGTTATTTCAATGTGGCATGTACTGGAGCATGTTCCTAAATTAAACGAACGCGTAGAAGAATTAAAGCGCTTACTTAAACCGAATGGTATTATTATCATTGCTGTTCCCAACTGTAATTCCTTGGATGCAAAAATATACAAAGATAATTGGGCAGCTTTCGATGTTCCTCGTCATCTTTATCATTTTACCCCAAAGGATATTGACTCGTTATTCAGTAAGTACAACATGAAGGTTTTTCGAATCCTACCGATGATTTTCGATTCTTTTTATGTCTCAATGCTTAGCGAAAAGATTAAATTTGGCAGAACGAATATAATACGTTCCACGTGGAACGGACTTCGTTCAAACCTTTCTGCGATTAAATCTGCAAACACGTCTTCTAGTCAGATATACTTAATTCGCAAAAAATAATAGTGTTTTCTTCTTTTGTATTTTCTCCTTTTTTCTCTTATACAAGTCCTTAAAAACCACATGATGTGGTTTTTTTTATTTCTCTGTTTATCTCATTTATTGATGCACTTTCAATTTTTGCCCTTTCTTTGTATGTTGTTTGCCGATTAATTTTTGTCATTATCTTCAAGTTTTTATTTTCTGTTTCTTGCTTTCAGAAAGTGTAAACTCTTTGTTTCACTTGGAACAGAAGTTTAAAAATTAAATCAATGGACACCTAAGCAAATTAATAAAAGAATCTTACAGTTATTTTAGTTTGGATTTTTATCTAAAATGCGTTTAAATTGATACACAACCATTCAACCTAAATTTTTTTAAAATTGTTTGATAAACGTTTAAGTTTAAAAAAACACGAAAGATCTCCTCGATTGAGAAAAAAAATAGCTGCCGAAGCGAAATTGGGCGCCCTGCTGGCTTGGGAACCCTCGCTGGTGTGTTTGGGTGCACGGAACGTATAACGGCTATTAAAACGCCCTTAAACACCCCGCCTTGTGTGTCTTTGTGGCTGCTGCTTCCAGCGGATTTGCGCCTGTTTTGTACTCTGTTTTCAAAAATCGTTGCCGTTTTTCTATTTTCAAAAACGGCAACGATAGAAATTTGTTAAATGCAAAAAATAGCTTGCTGAATTTGAATCCAAGAATAAAAAGACTTTGCTACATTTTGGAAAAAAAGTAATTTTGATTTTATGCCTGGATTTTGGTCATCGGCATTTTTCATATTTAAGAAATAATAAAAAGATCACTATTTTGACAAATCTTATTTTAAATTCTATGGACAATTCTTTTATTCTAAATCATCTTGGCGAAGAACGCGATGAATACTATGGTTCTGTTGCACCTCCCATATTTCAAAGCACGAACTTTTGTTTTAAAACCGTTGCAGAAATGCGTCAAAAACTTACAAATGAGTTAGAAACGCCCTTCTACACGAGGGGTTACAATCCTACCGTTGGAACACTTCGTAAAAAGCTTGCCGCTCTTGAAAAAACAGAAGATGCGCTCGTTTTTTCTAGCGGGAGCGCTGCTGTTGCTGCTGCCGTAATGAGCGCTGTGAAGGCGGGTGATCACGTTGTGTGTGTTCAAAAACCGTATAGTTGGACAAATAATTTATTTTCTAAATACCTTTCTAAATATGGTGTAACGTACTCATTTGTAAGTGGAGGGCGTGCTCACGATTTTGAAAAGGCCATTCAGGCGAATACCAAACTAATTTACCTAGAGAGTCCGAACTCCCTAACATTTGAGATGCAGGACATTGTTGCAATCACCACGCTGGCAAAAGGAAAAGGAATCACTACGATAATCGATAACAGTTACAATTCACCAATCAATCAAAATCCTATTACCATGGGTGTTGATCTTGTTGTTCATTCTGGTACTAAATATATAAACGGACACAGCGATGTTGTTTGTGGCGTTGTTTGTGGTTCACGGGAACGGATCATGAAAATGATGGCCGAGGAATACATGACAATAGGTAGTTGTATTTCTCCACACGATGCAGCCCTTGTTTTGAGAGGTTTAAGAACGTTAGAGTTGCGCGTTAATCAAAGTGCTGCCAGCGCAAAAAAAGTGTCTGAGTTTTTGGAAAAACACCACAAAATTAAACACGTGAATTATCCATTCTCTGCAAAAAATCCTCAACTAGAACTTGCAAAAAAACAAATGAAACAAGGTGGAGGGCTTTTGTCAATCCTCATAGACGCTGAAGACGAAGCCGGAGTAGAGCGTTTTTGCGATCATCTTAAGCGTTTTATTATGGCCACATCTTGGGGTGGTTATGAATCCCTTTTGTTTCCCCTTTGTGCCCTGGCTGCTAGTAAGAGTTTTGAAAACCCTTTGCCCTGGAATATGGTTCGTTTGTATATTGGTTTGGAGGACGCGGATCTTTTAATTGAAGACCTTGATCAGGCGCTGAACAAGATCTGATCAATTTAATTTTAGGAGATCAATCGTTTTTTTATTTGTTTTGCTGTAGGCTTTTCAAAAGCAAAAGTGGAAACGGCAGCAAGCAACATTGTTGTTGTTTGTGCAATTAAAAAGCAGAGCGAGGTCGCTCCCAACATCGACCCATCTTAAAAAACTGTTTTTGCTGACAATTTCCCCATAAAGAGAGATGGTCAGTATAAAAGATTAATTTTTTATAAAACGCAGGTGTGAAATTTCTTCCCCGTCATTGGTTTCAATAAAATAAATACCAGCAGACAAGCCGGAAACATTAACAGAGTGATCAGTTCCGCTTATGTTGCTTTCTTGTTTTACTAGCTCTCCTGCCGCACTAAAAACACGAACAGTGCCGTTTGAAACAAACGTGTTAAAGGCGATTGTAAGGTTTGCAGCTGCTGGATTTGGAAAAATGCTTAACTTTTTTTGAGATACACCAGATGTAAGTCTTGTTGCAAGCGCGCAGCATGTACCTCCTGCTGAAAGCGATTGATTTCCAGTCCAGCAATCATATTGTACTTTGTTTGCATAAAGTTGGCATCCGGGAAAATAGTTTAAAAAATAATTTTCTATCTGATCCACGGTATTACACCCCCCTTGGTTTGTGGTGGTTGAACAACTGTAACCGCAGATGATTGAGCCGTATCCGAATGAGTTTGAGAGTGTAGCTGTCGGCGCAAAGGCAATGTTTGTCGTGGCGCTTCCCGCTCCGGAGATTGATGTTGAAATGGATCCTCCGCAGCTTAGGTTGGTATTGTTAAATCCAGCATAGGCAACGCTTGTTACGTTACCAGCAAAAGTACCGCTTATCGTTATTGCTGTTCCTTCATAACTTACAACGCCAATTTTTAAATCTGGGATATTCACGTCTACGTCAATATTCAGGTTGCCACCGCTATAGTTCGTAAAAACCATAAGGTTTCCGGATGGGTTACAAACGGTTTGGGCAACAGCAAAAAGAGAATAAAAAAAAAGAATTAAAATGAAGTATTTTTTTTTCATATTGAATTGTTTTTGGTTAATTTTTTACAAATCTTATTCTTGAAATACTTCCTGGCGTTTTTATTTCAATGAAATAAATTCCTGAAGCTTTTTCTGAAACATCAAAAAAGAAGTTGCTTCCGGTGCTCTCTTTTTTCTCATATACTACTTGTCCGGCTATGTTAATTATTTTAAAACTTGCGCCATTAAGAGATTTTTCTGAAACAAGATTAACCAAACCGTTTGCAGGATTCGGAAAAACACGAATGTTGTTTTTGTTATTTTCATCGACACCGCTTAAAAGATCATTATCAACAAAAATTGTAATTGTTGCGATTCCGCAATACTTATCGCTAACAGTAACGGTATAGGCACCCAAAGGAAGTCCGCCGATGTCTTCTGTTGTTGCTGCGAATCCAGCCGGCCCCGTCCAGATGAATGTAAAAGGCGCAACTCCTCCGGTAACCGATAAGTCGATTGATCCAGAGCTCGTTCCCGATGTGGTGTTGATAACCGAATAGGTTAAGTCGCTACCGAAGGCCGTTCCGGCGAGTAAAATCAAGAGAAAAGAAAATCTGATATTTGTTTTCATTTGTATGTTTTATTTAAAAAATACGTATTGCCTTTTTGGTGATTAATTCATTTAATGCTGTGTGCTTATTTAGGTTGCTGTTTTTCATGAAGGATATTGTGTTTTCGTCTTTGTTTATAATCAGAAAGCCGTCATTAAGTGAAGCTCCGCAATCTTTATTTACGGCTTTTATTCCCTCTTTTGAAGCTTCACAGACAACTCCCGAGTTTAACATTAAATATGTTTTTTTATCTTTTTCAAAAAGCGAAAAATACCCATCAACAGGGAACTGAAAAACATCACTGTGGTTCCATGAGCTTCCGCTGTAATTCCAAATGCTTAGCTCGCCATTGTTTGATATTGCTATTGTGAAAGAGTTATCGCTTGCATATATAGCATCAAAATAAAAACCGCTGATGATATTTGATCTTTTGGTAATAAACAAATACGGATCGTTATATGCATAAGGGCTCGACTCTATACTCTGCATTATTAGCGCCATTGGTGTTACGGTGCTGCTCCATTCTTTTAAAGATGCCACGCTTATTTTTTTAATTGCTTCGTTCCTGTCGTTTAGTGGGTGAAGCAAAAAACTAACCGCATAAACACTTGTATCAACAATGTCCCACGCAAATGGAATAATGGGGTTGTCGTAATTTCTTCCGGCAGGCATGGCAAGTTTTTTTGATTCACGGATTGCATCGTTTACTTTTCCTGTATTTAATGTTGCAAGTTGATTGTTGTCATCAATAGTGGTGAAAAAATAATTTCCTTTTTCAATTATTATTTTCCGTTCTATTATCTGTGCAGGCAAGCCAATTGTTAAAAGAATAAAATAAGAAACAAAGAGCGCTCTCATTTTAAAATGTACTTATTGATTCTGAAAGATCAGATTGTGAAAGGTCGTTTGTAAAAAAACAATTTGTTATTCCGCTAGTCGTATAACGGAAGCTCCAACCACTAAATGCAGCTGATTTTATTGATCCAAGCGTTGGAAATGTTACCCCATAACACGCATCATAATAAACGCCGTCAACTTTAGCGATTTGGTGATTATTGAAATAGGATGCCGGTCGAATATTACAAGATCCTGGTATTCCCGACAGGTCTGTTACATCAGAAGTAATAAAAACATATTGATCAAATGGCGCAGGAATAGAACCGATAGCAGAGTTGTATGTGTTTTTATATGGGAATGCAGAACACGTCGATGAAGCAGTAGGTGTTCCGAAGCTCCAATTTTTAACGAGGAATCGATTTACAACATTTCCACACACAGAATTATTTATCGGGGTGATGTAAACATAGTTGTTTGTGCGAACGACACCTTGTATTTTTATTGAAGCCAAAAAGAGTTGAGCAAACGTATAGCATTCGGCATCGCGGTTTTGTAAAAGACTACCAAGCGTTACGTTTGGAGAGTTCATAATCTTGTAATAAAACAGACTGTCGTTGTTATAATTTAAAACAATGTGATCAGTGAATTCGCCCCAGACGCTTGAAATGATAGCGGTGTCCAGACTTTTGTATTGCGCATTTCTGCAGCTCAGATCGAAAACGGTGTGATACCATTTGTAATTTGTTCCTTCCGTTTGAGGAGCGCTCCGGGTTACATATAGTGTATTATTGCTCGCTCCAATTGATTTCCAAGTTATTCCGTTGTCGAAGGATATTTCCCAGTTGATTGTATACGGCTTAAAAAAACGAACAATAGAAGTTGTAAAAACGTGAGATCCTGTTTTGGCGGGGTAGTTAAATGTGTGTAGTGTTCCTGATGATGGGTTTACAACGACTTTTACAGACGAAAAGTTTATAGCGTCCGACCCAAACCCTCTTACGTTTACCGAGTCGGGAACAGAAGGGCAATCAATGGTAAAGGAGGCTGCAGCTCGTGGTGCGTTTCCGCTAACATATGCAACAGGCTTTTGTTTGGTGGCGCTTGTTAGGTATTGGGGCGAAGAATAGACCGCACCTCCGCTGTCCGAACGAATGTTAAGGTTTCCGCCACTAAATGTAACACTTACAAGGCTTATGTTTGAATACGAAAAGTCTTGTGCGAATGTAAATTGAGAACAAAACAAAACAGCAATAAGTATACTACGCAACATCTTTTTCATTGAAAGAGATTTTCTGCTAATTTAAAACAAATTTAATATTACCACAAGAAATGTTTTTTAGTGTTTTGGTTCTGTGATTAATTTGGTCGGAATGAAGTTAATTTCCCCTTTGTAATCTGCGAAAGATCTGCTTCAGAAAACAGAACGAATTTTTTTCCGTTTGCATTTTGCTCGGCCATTATAATTTTATTTTTGTCAATGACTTTAAAAACGATTGCGGTGTGGTGGGGCAGATCCTTCCATGAGCCATCTGGAGACTCTATTTTTACTTTTTCAAACTGGAGAATATCACCCGCGCGAAGCGCCTCCTTTTTGCTTAGTGGTTTACCAAACATATAGGGCGGCGTCCATGTTGCTCCCGACTCATTTAGGGCTTCCTTTGCTAAATCCCAACACTCTCCCTTTCCCACTTTTTTTCCCTTATGTTTTTCACAAAAGTCGAGTATTTTTTTTGCAATCGAATCTGGCTCTTGAGCAACGGCCGACACAAAAGTTATCAAAAAAAATGGGACAAGAATTAGTGAAACAATTGTTTTCATTTGAATGGCTTGCTGCTGGTGTGTTTTTAAATAAAAAAGTGAAGGGTTGCTGTTTAAACTGCAGTTAAAACACGTTAAATGCTACCGACCTTGAGTTTCTTGCCAGGCAATAACGAATATTTTTCCCCGAAATTATTCAGCTTTTTCAGCTCTGCAACTGTTGTTTTGTGCTTTTGTGCTATTTTATAAAGAGAGTCCCCCTTTTGTATCGTGTAGTATTTAAATTTTACAGCGGTGTTTGTTTTGCTTTCGTCCGCTATTGCTCCTTTATTATCTATTGTGGTTATGATTTTATTATCTGTTTTTTTTTTGCCATAGATGTAGATTGTTAATTTTTTACCAGGCTTTACAGAAGACGTTGCAATGCTATTCCATGTCTTTAACTCTGCAACAGAACATCCGTAACGTTTTGCAATAGTACTTAAGTGTTCCCCCTTTTTTACGGTGTGGATTTTAATTGTTTCTTGTGTCACAAGAACATCTTGGCTGTGCAGCGTGTCTTTTCCGGCACAATATATTTTTTCTTCATTAGCGACAAATATTCCCATTTTTGCAGAAGGCAGGGCCAGCGTGTTCGTCTCATCTGGCAGATAGGGAATAACATTTTTTTTGTAGCTAGGGTTTAAATATTGTAACTCGTCTTCTGGAATATCTAAAATACTGGATATTTGTGAAAAACTAAGTTGTTTTTTAATTGAAATTGTGTCAACCTGCAAAAAGGTTTTTTTAGGGATTGCAGAATAGAGGTTGTGTTCAGAGGTATAGTTCATCACATAGTTTACGGCAATAAATGCAGGAACATAACCCTGGGTTTCTTTTGGTAGAAAAGGGCGCACCTCCCAATAGGTTTTTTTTCCTCCACTTCTTCGTATCGCCTTGTTTACATTGCCAGGTCCGCAATTATACGCCGCCAAAACCATTTGCCAGTCGCCTAGCAGTCGGTATAAGTATTCAAAATATTCACATGCTGCAACGGTTGATTTGTAGGGATCGCAGCGCTCATCAACATAAGACGAAACTTTTAGTCCAAACATTTTTCCGGTAGGGTACATAAATTGCCATAACCCCATTGCTCCCGAGCGGCTTTTTGCTAGAGGGTTTAGTGCCGACTCACAAATTGCCAGATATTTTAATTCTAAAGGCAAATTATATTTATCGAGTTGCTCCTCAAACATGGGAAAATAAAACTGAGACAAAGCCATCATTCGGGAAACGAGCTCTCTTCTTCGCAAGGTATACATGTCGATATATCCCCTTACAACAGGGTTGTATTGTAAATCAAATGGGGAAGAGGCGTCCAGCTTTGCCAGTCGCGATTCATAAATCAGTTCATCGTATCTGGGAACCGAATCGTGGGGGAAATTAAATTTAGGATTTTTGGGATAGGCTATTTTACCATATCCTTTTTCGAAAAGATTTAATTTATATAAACTATCCAGTGCCGCTGCAATCGGATCGTCTATCATTGTTTCGGGTGCATATCCAACGGTTGTTTGAGCGCGCAAGGTGAATGTTACCCCAACTCCCCACAAGAGTATACTAACGAAACAAATCGTTTTTTTGTATGAATAATTTATTTTTACCACTCTTTACAAATATCGCAATGATTGTTTAAAATAACAAGAAAGATTATATTAGTAAAGCGTTTTTATCAACGAAAAATTGCCTGAATCACAAAAAGAGTTTTTAAAACGAAAATTAACAATTATGCATCAGGTAGTTCGAAAAGGCAAAAACATCCGAATCGGCAAAGTTTTTTCCGATTATTTGAACGCCAAAAGGAAGTCCATTAGAATGTTGCCCCAGAGGAAGTGATATTGCAGGAAGTCCTGTGATATTGGCCTGCACGGTAAATATATCTTCCAGATACATTGCAATAGGATCGGCGCCTTTTTGTCCGAATTCAAAAGCGGTTCCAGGTGTGGTGGGCAAGAGTATAAAATCGTAGCGCTCTAAAATTTCGTTTGTTTTGTTTTTCAGAAGTCTTCTCACCTTTTGTCCCTTTGAGTAATAAGCGTCGTAATAACCGGAACTTAAAACAAATGTTCCCAACATAATTCTACGCTTAACCTCTTCACCAAAACCTTCGCTTCTTGATTTTTTATATGTTGATTCTAAATCGCTTGCGTTGTTGCTTCTGAAACCATAGTTAATGCCATCATAGCGGGCAAGATTAGAAGACGCTTCGGCGGTAGTTAATACGTAATATGTTGGAACGAGGTAATCTAGATATGGAAAATCAACCGCTTCAACAGTATGACCGGCGGCCTTAAGTTTGTTGATGATATCGTTGATTCGGGTTTTTATCTCCTGATTTAACCCGACGTTTTCTAGGCAGTCTTTAATATATGCAATTCTAAGCTTTTTTGGCGTTTGGTCTAATTCTTTTGAAAATAGGGGAACCGGACGAGAAGAGGCAGTGCTGTCGTATTCATCTTTTCCTGCCACCACTTCCATGATCAATGCGGCATCCTCCACTGTTTTAGTAATCGGACCGATCTGATCGAACGAGGAAGCGTATGCGATGGCACCATAACGTGAAACACGCCCGTATGAAGGCTTATACCCAACAACACCACAAAAAGATGCGGGCTGACGGATGGATCCTCCGGTATCTGTTCCTAGGGCGGCAATACACATATTACCAGCAACTGCGGCAGCAGACCCTCCCGACGACCCTCCGGGAACCCGTTTTATGTCTAGTGGATTTAATACGTTTCCAAATGCAGAATTTTCATTCGAGCTGCCCATTGCAAACTCATCACAATTACAACGACCAATAATAATAGCATCTTCTGCAAGCAATCGTTCAATAACGGTTGCGCTGTATTGTGACACAAACCCGTCTAAAATTTTTGATGATGCAGCGACCTTGTGCCCTTTATAGCAAAGATTATCTTTAAGCGCGATTACCATTCCGGCAAGTCTACCAGCGGTTTTCGATTTAATTTTTTCATCTACAAGTTTTGCTTTTTCCAAAGCAGAAATCTCAAAGACCTCTAAAAAAACATTTAAATTTTTTTGGGATTCAATTTGTTTTATGTAGGACTTTGTAAGTTCAACACAGGTTGTTGCACCACTATCCAAATCAGATCTTATTTCAGCAAACGAATGATACGTCTTCACAAATCGGGGAATATTATTAAATAGAAAATCCTCTTCTTTTAGGAAGAGGAATTTGGGTTATTAAAATAAAAAACTAGTCTTTTTTATCGGCAGAAGCGCTGTTTGCGTCTTCACCTTTAGAAGCGTCTTTAAATTCTTTCACGCCTTTTCCAAGACCTTTCATTAGTTCAGGAATTTTTTTACCGCCAAAAAGTAATAAAACAATGATAAAAATAACTATCAATTCTGTGGTGCCTAAAAAAGCAAGGAATACACTATTTAACATGATGTGTGATTTTAATTATATGGCAAAGATACAAAATATTATCTTTTACGTTGGATTTGAGTGGGAAATGTTTTTTGAATTATCACTATTTTTATAGTAAAATGAAATTTAGGCAGTCAGTTGATCTAGCAAAACCATAAAAACACACTAATTGTTTTTGTACAACCACTCTTCCGGATTAAGCTTTGTCTGTCCTCTCCAAACCTCAAAATGCATTACCGTTTTTGAATCATCGTCATCCAGCAAAACAGATCCGATGTTCTGTTTTGTACTAACCTTTTCGCCAACTTTTACATACACCTCTTTTAAGTTGGAGTAAATGGTTAAAAATTCACCATGTCTTAACAAAATAAATTGCCCTGCTCCAGGCATGTTTACAACCGCCTTCACTTCTCCTTCAAAAACCGCTCTAGCAAGTGATCCGCTATTTGTTGTAATGTCTACCCCGTTGTTGTTGATATCAATATCTTTCATAAGCGGATGCGGGTGAACACCAAATCGTTCGCTAATCACACCTTTTGCAACCGGCCAAGGGAGCTTGCTTTTGTTGCTGGAAAAGGAATTCGACAACAGCTGTGATTCGGGTGTAAGAACAAGTTTTTGAGGCTTGGGCTTATTTTCTTTTACGGCTTGTGCTTGTGCTTTTTCTAATTCTTTTTCTATTACTCGCTGAATTGCTTGCTGTAATTTTTGGGCATCTTTTTTCTTTTTTTCTAGGTCTTTTTTGAGTTTACTTTCTTGTTGTTGCAGCTCCGAGAACACCTGTTCTTTCTCTGTTTTTTCGGAAGTAAGACTTTTCTTTTCTATTTCTTCGCTTCCAAGCAAAACGCGTTGATCCGATTTTTTAACCTCAAGATCCTGTACTTTTTCATTTAGATTTTTTTTTGTTAGAATAATTCGTTCTGCTTGTTTGTGGCGATAATCACTATATTGCTGAAGATACCTCAATCGCATGAAGGCTTGTTCAAAATCGCCAGAAGCAAAAACAAACATTAAACGGCTGTAGGAGTCTTGGTTTTTGTAGGCATAATAGATCATTTTTGCATATTCAGCCTTTAGTTTCGTTAAGTCTTTTTGTAGTCCGTTAATGGATTCGTTGTTTTCTTTTATTTGTTTATTTAAAGCGCCAATTTCATTATTTATAGTAGCAATTAGTTCCTCTCTAGCGCTTATTTTCTTATTTAACATCACCAGCTGATTAAGTGAAAGCTTCTTATTTTTTTTTGTTTCTGCAAGAAGCTGATTGGTGTTTTCAATTTCTTTTTGTAATTGCTGTTTTTTTTTCTCCAAGTCCTTTTTGGTTTGTTTTTGTGCGTATGCACCTCCCGTACCAAACAATACGAAACACAAAAGAAAAATATACGACAGCGAACTATTTCTTTTCTTTAATGTTAATAGCCTCATAGTTTTCTGGTATTTTAAAGGGGAAGGTCTGTTCTTCGTTTAAAACAATTTTATTATATGTCAAGTTGATCCTAACATTTTTTTGTGCTTTAATACTATAATTCATTTTCATCGGAAAAAGCTGTGAAGCGCCTTTTGCTTCGAAGTCGCTATAAAGGGCCTCAAAACTTCTGTCTGGAGAAAACTCATAAAAAACGATTTTTGCAATTTTAAAGGTTTCAGGAACGAGATAGATACTTTGTACAGGATCTTTTAATTCTTTCCCTTTTTCTATCACTTTTCTAAGCTTATTTTTTCTGATTGTGCCAAGCGTGTATTGACAATCACTGGTTCCAGCTTTAATTTTTTCATCATCATCATAAAACTCAACACCGTTTCCCACTAAGAGGGATTGTATTAGCTCAAAATCCATGTCTGTGTTAAGTAATTTACTAATATAGGCATAGTCGCCAATAAAATATTTGCCACCGTCGCTACCAAAAGGACGTTTAATGAATTTGACAGAGTCTTTTGTAATAAGCACACGCGCGCCTTCTATGCCAAGTTTCGATAGCGACAGCCAGATAATGCTGTCTTTTTTCATTCTCAGCGTTACAGAAAAAGAAGCAGAAGCGCTGTCTATTTCGGAGTCAACACTTAGTTTAGCGTTCATGAGATCGAAACAAAACTCATTTGTTTTTAAATTGGAAGTTAATGTTCTCGCGTTTTTAAAATCTAACAAACACCTTCCATTATTCAGTGTAATATTTTTATGGCTTTTACACGAAAGCAATGAAGTTGAAATAACAAGCAACAGTGGCGCAAACCAAGCAATAAACGTTACAGAAAAGAAATTAAAAAACTTATTCATATAATTTTTTCTCAGCAATTTTTTTGTCGAGAAGACTTGATTTACCGCCTTGTTTTTTTGCTCTGGTCCAATTTTCGAGGGCGCTTTCAACGTCCCCTAATTGATATAAAATATCGCCAAAGTGCTCAAGAAGCGTGCTGTTGTTTTTGCCACCGCTTTCCAAAGCCTTTCCGAGCCAAACTTTTGCGTCGTCGTACTTCTTCATTTGATATAAAATCCACCCGTATGTGTCCTGGTAAGAACTGCTATTGGGTTGCAGGTCATTGCATTTTTTTGACATACTTTCTGCCTTATTAAGGTTGGTGTTTCTTAACGATAAAAAATAAGCGTAATTATTAAGTACAGATACGTTTGTTGGATCATATTCCAAGGCCTTTTCAAAGGCAACATCCGATTCTGCGTGGTTTTTTAATTGATTTTGAGCGTCGCCAATGGTACCATAAAACTGAGCTAACAAAAGATTGTTGTCAAAAATAAATTCTTTACCTTCCGTTAATACAGTAACGACTGTCGAATAGTTTTTTAACTGGTATTCTGAGATTCCGTTAAAGAAATAGGGTAGGGGCTGGTTGGGAAATAGCTCCATTGCTTCTTTGCTTTCCCCTTGCATTGCTGTATAATCATTAAGCTCTGATTCGATAACAAGGAGTTGGTTCCATAAGGCATATTTTTCTTTGTCAAGCGCTATCGATTTTCGATATTGTGTTCGTGCTTGATCGTACTTTTTGTCTCGGAATAAAAAGTCGCCATAAATGGCAAAAGACTTTGCTTCATTCGGATGTATAGCGATAATAATTTTACATAATTCATCTGCATCCGTTTTTAACTCGGGAAAACTTTCAGTAATATCGTAATAGGACAAAAGGATTTTCACTTTTGTGTCGATATCTAACTCTTTGCTTTGAAAAGCAATTTTTATTTCTTGAAAAGCTTTATCATTTTGTTTTAAGCCCCTGAAGTAATCTGCTAAAGACAAGTGAACATAAGCATTTGTTGAATCGATCTTTATTAATTCGTTATAAGCATCTAGCGCCTTTTCGTTTTGTCCCATTTCTTGATAAAGCTCACCAAGAATTCCGTAATATTTTGCTTCTTTCGGATATGCTTTAATAAGTTTATTGGCTTCTTCTAAGGCTTTTTCAAAGTTCTTGTTTTTCTTATATATTTTTAATTTTTGCATAGAAGCCTCTTCGGTAATGCCAATTGACTCTTCTATTTTATTGTATACTTTAACAGCATCGCTTGTTTTATTTAGATACAAATAAACGTTGGCGAGTTCGTAATAAAAATCAAAGTTCTGAGGGTAGTCTTTTATCAATCGATCATAAACAACAGCAAGCTCCGTAAGGAGCTTATTCTCCTTCAAACAGGAAGCGTATAATAATTGGTACCAGATGTTTTTGGGATCAATTGTAGCCGCTTTTTTACTGTAAAAAAGAGCTTTGTTTTTATTGTTTAGAAAGGAATAGATGTTAGCCAGTTCATACATTGATGCAGCGCTGTTTGGGTCTATTTTTAGCGCCTGTGAAAATAGCGTTTCAGCTAAATCATAGTTTCCAAGAATGCGCTCTTTGTTTGCGTTAAAAAAAACGAATTTGAATTGTACTAAATCTTTTTCAGAAATTCCGCTTTTCTGGCTTTTTTTTATTGTGCTATCTCCGCTGCTCTTCTGAGGCGTTTTACAAGAAAAGAAAAGACACAAGAGCAGTAGAACACTGTTTCTGCGAAAGTTAAAAAGAAAAGAAAAAAACGTGTTTGCCAAAATGTTTTTATTTAATCGTGCTATAGTCTCCGATGCTTAGATCGCTTGACTTTCCTGTGTATTCCGAAAAATTTCCAACCATCGAATTGCTTAATTCTGCATTTTTGATTTTGCTGTTTGTTTGAATGATACAGTTTTTTACGACAGAGTTTTCGATAACAGAATCTTTTCCGATGGATACATAAGGGCCAACGACAGAATCAATAAGTTGTACATTTTCACCAATAAAGCAAGGTTCAATTATTTGTGAGTTCGTATTTTTAAGGGATTCAGAAACAATTCCGGTATCTTTTATAAACTCTAAAATGCGTTGATTCGTATACACCGTTGCGTCTTTATTTCCGCAATCCAGCCATTCTGTAACTTTACCGGGAGTGAATTTTGTTCCCTTCGCTTTCATGTTTTCTAGTGCGTTGGTGAGCTGGAATTCTCCCTTTTCCTTTATGTCGTTTTCAAGTAAATATTTTAATTCTCTTCTTAAATAATCACCATCCTTAAAGTAATAAATACCAATGATTGCAAGGTCTGAAATAAATTCCTGTGGTTTTTCAACAAAATCTGTAATCACGTTATTTGTGTCTAGTTTCACAACACCAAAAGGCTTTGGGTCGTCCACCTTTTGAACCCAGATTATTCCTTCCTGAGAAGAGTCCATTTTAAAGTCGGCCTTAAACAATGTGTCTGCAAAGGCAACAACAACTTTTCCGGTTACACAAGCTTCGGCACATAAGATAGCGTGAGCAGTTCCAAGAGGGGTATCTTGATAAAAAATACTACCTTTTGCTCCCAGGCTTTCTGCAACTTTAATAAGGTTTTCTTCTGCCTCTTTTCCAAAACGACCAACAACAAAGGCAATCTCGTCAACTTTTTCGTCACAAACTTTAATAATATCCTCTACGATCCTTTGAACCATTGGTTTTCCTGCAATCGGAATAAGTGGTTTAGGAGTTGTTAGTGTGTGCGGGCGCATTCTTTTGCCCATTCCTGCCATCGGTATAATAATCTTCATAAAATAGATATATTTTTTTATTTTTTTCCTGTGCTTCCGAATCCACCTTCGCCCCTTTTGCTTTCTTCTAGTTGCTCTACTTCTAGCCATTCGGCTTGTTCGTGTTTTGCGACTACCATTTGTGCAACTCGCTCACCATCATTGATAATAAAATCTTCTGTTGAAAGGTTTACCAGTATCACTTTTAATTCACCCCTATAGTCCGCATCAATTGTGCCTGGCGAGTTTAATACCGTTACTCCATTTTTAAATGCCAATCCGCTTCTTGGTCTTATTTGTGCTTCAAAACCTATTGGAAGCTCAATAAAAATGCCCGTTGAAACCAGCGTTCTTGCCAATGATTTTAAAATTATCGGCTCAGAAATGTTGGCACGCAAATCAAATCCTGCCGCCGCCGCTGTTGCATAACTTGGAAGTTCGTGTTTCGAGGTGTTTATTATTTTGATTTTCATGCAAGTTTTTTAAAATTATTCTTTTCCTTTTTCCAAACAACAGCAACAAACCCGACGAATAACAAGTTGTTTAATAATACATTAATTGCTATTAATTCAGTTTTAATGAAAAGGCTGATAAAATACAAAGTTAAGGATAAACCCAAGTAACCAAGTATGCGTTTTAAGTCATAATTAACAGGGTAATGTTTATTACCCAGAAAATAAGAAACAATCATCATACTGGCATAGCAAATTAGGGTTGCCCAGGCAGATCCCATGTAGCCAATCCGGGGGATCCAATAAAAGTTTAAGGAAATTGTAATGATTGCACCAAATATTGTTAACAGCGCCCCATATCCTGTTTGTCCGGTTAGTTTATACCAAATAGATTGGTTGATAAAGATTCCAAGAAAAAGATTTGCAAGAAGCAAAATCGGCACAACACCCATTCCTTCTCGGAACTCTTCCCCAACAAAATATTTGATCCAATCTAGATTCATGGTTGTCCCCAAAAAGATAATAGAACAAATGATCACAAAATATTTCATGATAATCGCATTTGTTTCTTTGGAATCCTTTTCTTTTGATTGGCTAAAAAAGAAAGGCTCCGCGGCAAAGCGGAAGGCCTGAATAAAAATAGTCATAAGAATGGCCACTTTGTAACAGGCTCCGTAAATTCCATTTTGACTTTTTCCAATTTCTTCAGGAAGTAAATATGGAATAAGAGTTCGGTCGAGCGTTTCGTTTGTCATGCCTGCCAATCCGGCAATTAGGAGGGGTAGCCCATATCGCATCATCCGCTTCCAGATAATAAGATCCATTTTCCATTTCACAGAAATAATCTCTGGACTTAGCAATAAAAGGGTAATAGCACTTGCCCAAAGGTTAGAAATAAAAATATATCCTATACCAATTTTTGGATCATATACCAGTTCTACAAAAGGTTTGAAACAAGAGTCAGTAGAATCATGAACACCCTTGCAGAACAAAATAAAAAACAGGTTTAATCCAATATTAATAACAATGTTCAACGAACGGATGATTGCAAACCGTTTTACTTTTCCTTGTTCGCGAAGACGAGCAAAGGGAATGGCGGCAATTGCATCACAGCCCAAAACAATTGCAAACCAGATAATATATTCCGGATGACCAGAAAACCGCAGTGTTTCAGAGATTGGCGTTGAAAAAAAACTTACAACCAAAACAAAAGAAAAGGAAGAGAGCAGTAAGGAAATTAATGCTGAAGAATACACCTTTTCTTTTTCAATTTCTGTTTGTGAAAAACGAAAAAGCGAGGTTTCCATTCCATAGGTTAAAAAAACAAGAAGGAAAGAAACGAAGGCGTATGCGGAAGTAACGTCTCCGAATTCGGATGTTGTATACATGTAAGTATATAACGGAGTAAGGAGATAATTCAAAAGTCGCCCGACAATAGTAGGTAAGCCGTAGATAGCTGTTTGTGAAGCGAGTTTTTTTAAAGGATTCAATCGGAGATTAAAGTTTTAAAAATTTAATATACAACCTTTTGTTTATTTTTTTAATAGCTATTCAGCGGTTTTTAAAACTACAAAAGCAGAAACACTTAACGAGCAAGCAGTCTTATTTTCCGGAAAAATTTGCTTTTCTTTTTTCCAAAAAAGCAGAGGTGCCTTCTTTAAAGTCTTCTGTTCCAAAACACTTTCCGAATTCTTCAATTTCAATATTAAAACCATTTACTCCGTCTTCGTAATTTGCATTTACGGCAACAATCGCAGATGCAATCGCAACAGAGGACCTGCTGGAAATTTTTTCCGCAAGTTCATAACATTTAGTAAGCAACAAATCGGGTGTTGTTACATGGTTTACCAAGCCCCAAGTTAACGCATCGTTTGCTGTAATTAAATCTGCGGTCATTATCATTTCTAATGCTTTTCCTTTCCCAACCAATTGCGCCAACCGTTGTGTTCCTCCGTATCCAGGAATAACCCCTAGCGAAACTTCTGGCAAGCCCATCTTAGCATTGTCTGATGCAACTCGAATGTGGCAACTCATTGCAAGCTCTAGCCCTCCACCAAGAGAAAACCCGTTTATAGCAGCAATAACGGGTGTTGTAAGGTTTTGAATCAAATTAAAAAGTTTGTTGTGCCCTTCTGCACTAAGCGCTTTCCCTTGATCAACGCTAAAGTTTGCAAACTCAGAAATGTCTGCTCCGGCAACAAATGCTTTTTGCCCAGAGCCGGTTATTACAATAACTTTAACCAAGGTATCTTTTTCGCCGGCAACAAGTGCTTGCCCAAGTTCGTCTATCGTATTTTTGTTTAATGCATTTAGTTTGTCGGGGCGGTTTATGGTAATTGTCAAAATATTGTTTTGTACAGAAGCCAACAGGTTTTCGAATGTCATAAAGTAAAGATTAAAAAGTTCGGTGTTCTTTAACATAATTTGTAATGTATTCAACAATCTCTTTGGTGTCCGTTCCTGGAGGGAAAAGCATTCCAACGCCAATTTCGTTTAATTTTTGAATGTCTTTATCTGGGATAATTCCACCACCGGTTAATAGCACATCATTCAAACCTTTTTCTTTCATGATCGCCATGATCTTTGGAAAAACAGTGTTGTGTGCACCAGACAAAATGCTGACACCAATTGCATCAACGTCTTCTTGTAACGCAGCATTTACAACCATTTCCGGTGTCTGTCGAAGTCCAGTGTAAATCACTTCCATTCCGGCATCTCGAAGGAAAGAGGCAATTACTTTTGCACCACGGTCGTGTCCGTCTAAGCCTACTTTGGCTACTAAAACGCGTATTGGTCTGTTCATAATTTAACAAATTATAGGATACGAATATACGAAATCTATTGGTTGAAAAACCTCTTTTTCTAATACGGATTTGTAGCGCTCTTGGTCAAGAAGTTTATTGTTTGAAAGTAGCGTATTTATTTATTCCTCCAAGCAGGAAGGAAGTGAAACACAAAAAGTACAGCCTTCTCCGGCTGTTGTTTCAAACCAAATTCGGCCGTTTGCGGCTTCAACAATATTTTTTACCATGGCCAATCCAAGGCCCATTCCTCCTGTTTTTGTAGTAAAGTTTGGAACAAATATTTTATCCAGCACAGCTTCATCTATTCCATTACCATTGTCTGTAATCGAAATAACAAATTGATTTTTTTCCTTTTTTAAAGCAACATTAATTTTTCCTTTTCTTTCCTCCGGAATGGCTTGTGTGGCATTTTTGATGAGGTTATTAAATACGCGTAATAGCTGTTCCTTGTCTGCAAAAACATACGCGTCATAAAGAACAACATAGTCGAAATTAATTTCGAGGTTTTCAGAATCGTGAAACAATGCGATGGTGTTTACAAGAAGCTCTTTTACGTTTATTTTTTCCAGATTTGCTTTAGGCATTTTTGCAAAATTAGAGAACTCGGTTGCAATATTCGAAAGCGTATTAATTTGTTCAATGATTGTTTTTGTAAGTCGCTCCATCTTCAGATCCATATCTGGTGCGTGATCTTTCCATGTTCGTTGCAAATGTTGGACGCTCAGCTTCATTGGAGTTAGAGGGTTTTTTATTTCGTGCGCCACCTGTTTCGCCATTTCTCTCCAGGCGCTTTCTCTTTCTGATTTTGCCAGAAGGTCAGCGCTTTTCGAAAGCTCTGCAATCATTCTGTTGTATTCACTAACCAAGCTTCCGATCTCATCATTTTCTTTCCACTCAATGGGCTCATTGGTTTTTCCGAGCTTTATTTTACTTAATTTATCCTGTATTAATTTAAGCGGTTTTGTAACATAGTTGGAAATAAATATGGCCGTCACAATCGAGAGCGCAAACAATAAAACATAGATATTTATGAGCGCAACTAAAAATCCGGAAATCTCTTTTTCTAATTCACTTTGTTTCGCGAAGTATGGTAAATTCAGATAAGCCAGCAGCTTTCCCTCTTTGTTTTTGAAAGGTATATATGCTGATAAATATTCCAGCTTCCCAATTCGTTCATCATGAACAAACTCTGTTTTCCCTAAAATTGCAATTTGCAAAAACGCTTCGGGATTCATTTTTTTTGAAGTAAGCCCCTCGTCAAATACTTTTGACCGCGAAGAAGAGAACAGGTTCCCATCAACATCATAAAAATTTATATCCGTAAAAAAAACAGAAGAAGATTTTTTCAAAATAAAAGTAACATACTCGGTTAGTCCTTTATTTAAAACCGTTTCAGTTGACAACTTGCTTTCAACATCAATCAAAACAGAATGGATTTTTTCACTAATGTTTTCTTTGTTCTTTACTTCAAACTGCTGTTTTATATAATAAATTGTTCCTCCTCCAAAAAGCGCAAGAGAAACAAGAACGATCAAAACCAGCAACACTTGTATTCTGTACTTAAAGCTGAAATTATCTAGCAATCTGCCTAAAGAGATCTGCCTAAAGAACAATATTGACAATAGCAGTAAACTAAAAAAAGCAAACAAATAAGAGAAGGTGGTTATGTTACCAACGATCCCTTCGATCCTTTTACTTAAAACTACAAGCGTTTCGGAATCGGGTCTATAAAGAAGGTGATTAAATCCACCCATTTCTTGAAACACAAATTCCGAACGCGACAATTTGAAATCAGAAGCTGTTAGGCTGTAAGAATATTTTCCATATTGATTTAAGAGTTGGTTGTGCTTGTATTTTGCATAAGAATAATTACTCAGCTCTTGTGAAAGGCCAATATTTCTGTCAAGCAACAACTCTGGAAAACCAACCTCGTCAGATATAAATTTGGCATCCATCTCAACATAAACGGTACCCAGTTTAGATGTAGATCTGACTGTTTTAAATAGCGACAGTTTTGCTAGATAACTTATTTTCCCGGAGGAGTTGTTTATAAAATAAAAGCCCTGACAAGGTGTTTTTTGGCCGCGTTTTTCAATCAGTTCATCAAAGTAAAAGTTGTTGTCAAACACTGGATTTTGCGAACGAATTATCGGCGCACATGCGCTATCAAAAAGAGCAACATGTATGTCGTACTTTTCCCAGAAACCGCTAAAGTACTGCTGCTTGATCCTTTTTTCAAACGCTTCCGGTTTTTTTTCTGTCCCACTTACCAAAGACAAAAGAACGGTATCTGACTGCATTTTATTTTCTATATCCTGAAACAAAAGTTCTGCTACCGGATCCTGCTCTGCCGCTAGTTTTTCAACATAAATTTTTTTACTTTCAGCTTCTTTCAGCCCAGCGTGCTTTATAAAAACATGAACGGCATACAACGAGAAAAGAAAAACCAAAAAGATAATACTTGAAAAAGGATATACGGTTTGTTTTTGTTTTATAATGGCAATAGAAAGAACCAATAAAAAAGGCCAAAATATAACAATAAGATCGAGTGTTCCAAGGGCGTGTGAGATAAGCGTGTGTATGCCGGCAGATACAATAAAAACAAGAGCATATTGTTTTGTATTCAATTGTAACTGTTTTAATACTGAAACAATTTTGTCTGCAAAAAGGAAGTAAACAAAAAGTAATAGACCAATAATAACAATTGCTACATAACTGTATTCATTAAGTGTAAAAAGATTGTTGATGCTGAAAGATATGTTTGAGTTTTTAATTAAACCGACAAACAAACCATTGATCACCCAAGAGAACCAAAAGAAAGCAAGAAAAAATGCGAAAGACAAAACGAGCTTATTTACCTTTTTTAAACCTTTAATTAATGCATTGAATTCGCACCCATTAAAAAAAACATAGGTTAAATAAAATAACAGAAGAACATTTAGAAGTAGGTCACCTAAAGAGGTTAACCATATAGAATTTGCGTTTGCAAAAACCTGTGGCCGAAACAAATCAAAGGAATAAAAACTTTCGGGAAAAGAAAGTTTAATGGAAGCGTATCGAATCACAACAAGCAGAAAAATAAAGGCAATTGTGGAACAGTTTTTTCCGAGGCGCAATGAGTTTTCAGAAATGAAAACATTTATAAATGCAATTAGAAAGACAAACCCGAAAAAACTTAAAAAAACGGAAACGAAAGAGATAAGCGAAACCGAATTGTTTGCAGGATTAAATTCCAATGAAAATAAATACTCACCCGTATAATTTTTTACCCCATTGCTTGCATTGGGGTTGTCTGTAATTAATTTTGTTTCAGCGGGAACAGCAAAATCTTTTTGAAACTCATTGATCAGGTATTTGTTTTGGTAGGGGTATTCGTTTTTTACCAATACGAGTCCAACAATTGCTTTTGTAGTTGTTGAGTTTGTGTGTGGTCGCACAACCTCAAACCAGCCATTGTGTAATTTAGCCATTTTTGAATCAAGGCACACCTCTTTCACCCAGTTTTCTACTGCAATGGAATTGTCGCTCCAGAATTTTAACGTGTCATTTTCATAAATAAGTAATGCAATACCCTCTTCGGTTCGAAGCGCATTATAATAATCGGGCTTATTTGAAAAAAGTTCTTTATAGTTTTCCGATTCGGCGCGCTTCGCAAGCACAAGCATCTCTTCTTTTAATCGCTTTTCTTTTTTATGTAAAACATCTTCAAAGCTACTGATTGTTGGCTCCGCACTTCCTGAAAAAGCATAAAACAAAGTGCTTCCCGCTATCAAAAAGACAAGCGCAAAAACAAAAAGAAAATATTTATTTTTTAAAAAATTTTTCAATAAAAATGATAATTAAGTATATTTACAGCATCAGGTTAGCCCTCAAAAATGCTAAACAAAGGTGCAAATAAAATAAACAAATACAGCAGACCAATTTGCAGAAATTGTACCAAACAATATGGCACGTCAGAAAGTAAAAACAGAAAAAGGTTCAATGCCGATCGGGGAATCACCCCTTCTTAACTCAAAAGCGTTTAGAATCCAGGTTGTAATTCTTGCGATCATTGGTTTTGTTTTTTATGCGAATTCTTTTTTCAATGAGTACGCCTTAGATGACGGAATTGTAATTCAGAAGAACGACTATGTTCAGCAGGGTGTGCGTGGAATCCCCAAAATATTAAGCACCGATGCATACGAAAGTTTTTATAGACAAATGGGGGCCAAACAGCAATTGTCCGGCGGAAGATACCGCCCCCTTTCTGTTGTTACGTTTGCTGTTGAACAACAATTGTTCGGAAGCCACAATGAAGCGCCTCCCGCAGACGATGTGGCCTTTGTGCGGCATTTTATGAATGTGTTCTTTTACCTTCTGTCCATTGTTCTTTTACTTTATTTTTTAAAACGCTTCATATTTAAAGATAATCAATATACCGCCTTTGTTGTTTGCCTTATTTTTCTGATTCACCCGATGCATACTGAGGTAGTTGCAAATATTAAAAGCCGCGATGAGATTTTATCGTTTTTATTTATGATTCTTACTTTCATTGCTGTATTCAGGTATCGCGAAAACAAAAAAATAAAACAGTTACTGTGGGGAGGCTTGTTTTATTTTCTCGCCCTTCTGTCTAAAGAATATGCGATTACGTTACTTATTTTAATACCAATGTTGTTGTATATCGTTTTAAATGAAACACTCCGTAGCGCGATACTTGCATCGATTCCTTTTGCTGTGATTGCTTTTTTTTATTTGTTAATTCGCTATTCGATTGTAGGTGCAGGAGCAAAGTTTGAAAATCCGGATGTGCTTAATAACCCATATTTATATGCTACAGAAACAGAAAAACTGGCAACAAAAATAGAAGTTTTGTTGCGCTATTTAAAACTACTATTTTATCCAAGCCCACTTTCAAGCGATTATTCATACAGTACAATACCGTTTGTAAATTTCAGTAGCGCAGGCGTTTGGGCCTCTGTCGTAATTCATTTATCATTGTTTGTTACTGCCGTTGTATTGTTTTTAAAACGCAATATTTTATCCTTTGCAATTACTTTTTACTTGTTGCACCTGTTTATGATTTCCAACTTTATTTTTAATATTGGTGCAACAATGGGTGAGCGTATGGTTTATCATTCATCATTCGGTTTTGCAATAGCCCTGTCTGTTTTTATTACTTGGATACAAGGAAAAATAGCATCAGAAAACGCAAAAAAATGGCTTACGCTTTCTTTAGGTTGCCTTCTAGTTTTTTGGTGTGGCACCAAAACAATAAAAAGAAATGCAGCCTGGAAAAATGATCAAACGCTATTTATTACAGATGCTCAAACAGTTCCTAATAGCGCACTAGTTAACGGCAACGCAGGTAAGGCCTATGTTGATCTTTCAGAAAAGCCAGAAAACAAAGAGCAGGAGCTTGAATTGATAAAAAAGGGAATTTATCATTTGGAACATTCGGTAAGAATTCATAAAAAATATGTGAACGGATATTTAAATTTGGGTGTTGCTTATTTCAAGCTGAAAGATTACGAAAGAGCTCAGATATACTGGGCAAAAGCGAAGGCGATTTATCCCAATAACCCGCTTGTTAAAAGAAACTTCGATTTGTTGGCAGTAACTTATTTTAATCAAGGGATGTCAATCGGAGCGAAAAATATTGAAAAGGCAATTAGGCTGATGGAGAAAGCCGTGAGCATTGACCCTTTTAATGCTGAATACTGGTATAATATTGGTGGTGCAAGTTTTACAATAAAAAAATATGACAAAGCCAGAAACGCCTGGACACAAACTTTAAAGCTAAAACCCGATCACGTTTTGGCACAGCAAGGATTGACAGCACTGCCTGCTCAATAGGTGTAATTCCGAATTTTATTCTTATTTTTGATAAACGCATTTGTGTTAAAACATCAACCCTTCTTTTTTAACAATGAACGTTCCACTAAAAAAATATTTTCTTTTTGTTTTTCTGTTTTTGTTTTTCTTCAGAACATTCGCTCAGGAACGTAAGATTTTTGATTCTCAAACGGCAATAAAATTTACTGAAAATAAAAATCAATGGGATAAAAAAGTGTTGTATCGAGCACAACTTGACGGTGGTGTTTTGTTTTTGGAGAAAAATGCGTTTACATATAATTTTTATGACAAAGAAACGCTTCGCAACAATCACACCGGAAGAAACAAAACAACGTCCGGCGCACCGATTCGTTCCCATGCTTTTAAAACAACATTTTTAAATGCCCTAAAAACGGTTGCAACAACAGCAACGCAACTTACGCATGATTACACGAACTACTTCATTGGCAAGGACAAGAGCAAGTGGGCCGGCGATGCAAAAAATTTCCGCGAAGTAAACTATAAAAACATTTATTCAGGAATAGATCTTCAAGTAGTAGGATTGCAGAATAGTCTAAAATATAATTTTATAGTAGCTCCTCTTTCCAGCCCGAAAGAAATAGCACTTTTTTATGAGGGGCTTGATAAAATAAAGCTCGACAAAGGAAGATTGCAGCTAACAACTAGTGTAAACGCAATGGTTGAACAAAAACCATATGCCTACCAATATATTGACGGATATGAAGTTGAGGTGCCCTGCGAATTTGTTCTCAACAACACGACCCTTTCTTTTCGTTTTCCCAAAGGATACGACAATAGCATTGAGTTGATTATTGATCCGATTTTGGTGTTTGCATGTTCTTCCGGTTCAACGGCCGACAATTTCGGCATGACAGCCACCTACGATGCCTCAGGTAATTTATATTCCGGAGGAACCTGTTTTGATATCGGTTTTCCAACAACTCTTGGTGCATACGACGTAACATTTAACGGTGCAATAGCTTATGGCCGAACGGATGTTGTAATTACAAAATATGATTCTTCCGGAACGTTTCTTCAATATTCAACCTATATTGGTGGAGCAACAAGCACCGAAATTGTAACGAGTCTCGTTGTAAACAATAATGATGAATTGCTATTGTATGGCGCAACCGGCTCGTCTGATTTTCCTGTTACCCCAACTGCTTTTGACACAACTTTTAATGGAGGTATTTTGTTGCGATTTGTTTATAACGGAAGTTATTTCGACAATGGAACGGATATTTATGTTGCAAAGTTTAACGCAACAGGAACAACACTTTTAGCGTCCACCTTCATCGGTGGTAGCTTGAATGATGGCGTGAATGTTAACAACGATAGTGTTCTTTTTTCTGCTGGCCCCCCTGCTGTATATGAGTTCCCTGCCGATTCCTTACAATATAATTACGGCGATCAATTTCGTGGCGAGATAAATGTTGACTTGTTGGGAAATGCTTATGTAGCTAGCTCTTCTCGATCGGGAAACTTCCCAATTGTTGGTGGTTTTGACAACACATTGGGTGGAGAACAGGACGCCGTGGCGTTTAAGTTTAACAGCGACCTTTCTGTGTTGCTTTGGAGCACCTTTTTAGGAGGTACGGATAATGATGCAGGTTATGCATTAGCAATTGACGATTCTTTAAATGTTTATATTACCGGAGGCACTCGAAGCAACAACTTTCCGTCCACGCCCGGTGTGCTTCGAACTACTTACCAAGGTGGAAAGGCGGATGGATATATTTCTAAAATAAAAAACAATGGTTCGGCCCTGCTCGCTTCTACTTATTGGGGCACAACCGCTTACGATCAATGTTATTTTATTCAGTTCGACAGAGATAGCAATGTTTATGTGGTTGGTCAAACAGAAGGATTGATGCCGGTTACCGCTGGCGTTTATAATAATCCGAATAGTGGCCAGTTTATTTCCAGAATGAATTACGATCTTACAGTACTTGGTTTTTCAACAGTATTCGGAAACGGTAGCGGTACACCAAACATTTCTCCCTCTGCCTTTTTGGTTGACGAGTGTAAAAATATTTATGTTTCTGGTTGGGGCGGAAAAATTGTTCCACCAGTTACAAGTACAACCGGTATGCCGCTTACTGCAGATGCTGTTCAACCCACAACGGACGGACATAATTTTTATTTGATCGTTCTTTCTGCAGATGCTTCTTCCCTTATTTATGCAACCTATTTTGGAGGAGCCAGCAGTTGGGAACATGTTGATGGTGGAACAAGCCGTTTTGATAAAAAGGGTATTATTTATCAATCTGTTTGTGCGGGATGTGGTGGAAACGACGACTTTCCTGTAACTCCAGGATCTTGGCCGTATACAAGCCCTATATATACACCCCTTTCACCGGGAGTTCCATCAACAGGAATAAACATGAATTCTAATTGTAACAACGGAACATTTAAATTCGACTTCCAGGTTCCTCCTGTGGATGCTGATTTTTCTATAGACACATCAGCCGGATGCGCTCCGTTTTCTGTAACATTCAACAATCAAAGTTCCCCTTACGGAACCTATTTGTGGAATTTTGGCAGCGGAGACACCACGTCTGTTATCTACAATCCTACTCACGTTTTTTCAATTCCAGGAACGTACCTTGTGTCATTGATTTTATATAATAATGCTTGTAAAGTTTCTGATACAGCTTACTCGTATATAACCGTTTATCCCGGTATTACAGCAAATTTTGGTTTGAATAGCCTCCCTTGTTCAAATACAATTGCATTAACCGATTCTTCTGTGGCATCGCCGGCATCATGGCTTTGGGATTTTGGAGACGGCTCTTCGTCCTCGCTTCAAAATCCTTCACACACATATCCTTCTTCAGGGAATTATGTTGTTACTTTAATTGCAACCACCATAAACGGGTGTGCCGATAGCACATCCATAGCTTTTGATAATTCGGGAGGGGCCTCCATTAGTTCTAACCAAACAATCTGTGAAGGAGGCGCCGCTTCTATTTCTGCAACTGGCGGCTTTGCCTATAGCTGGTCACCATCCTCTGGTTTAAATAATTCAACAATCGCCAATCCTATTGCAAGCCCCGCGTCCTCTACTTCCTATACCGTGGCCATTTCTACCGTAAATCCTATGGGAGATACTTGTATTGTTTCGCTTTCAACCAACATAACAGTTATTGATCCTGCTCTTTTTCCAATTTCTGCAGTCGCAGACAATGATAGCATTTTCTTAGGAAGCTCTACAATAATCCATGCCATCACCGATACAACGTTAACCATCTTGTGGAGCCCAGCAACAGGTCTTAGTAACCCGAATTCATTTAATACAACTGCTTCGCCAACAACAACAACAACATATACCTTGACTGTAATCGACTCTTCTGGTTGCCCCAAAACGGCAACGGTAACAATATATGTATTATCAATGCAATGTGATCCGGCAGATGTTTTTGTACCCAATACATTTACCCCCAATGGTGATGGACAGAATGATGTTTTATTTGTCAGGGCAAACATGATCACAGAAATGTATTTTGCTGTTTATAATCGTTGGGGAGAAATGGTGTTTGAAACAACAAATCAAAATGTTGGTTGGGATGGAATTTATAAAGGAATGAAAGCCGATCCGGCAGTTTTTGCCTGGTACTTAAGAGCAACATGTTACAACGGTAACGAGCTGAAAAAACAGGGCAATACAACCTTGATAAGATAGTTGAAGAATGAAAAAAAATAAGATTATATTATTTTTAATGATCTGTTGTGTGAGTTTAATTCATGCACAAGACATTCATTACTCTCAATTTAATGCTTCGCCACAAAACTTAAATCCTGCTCAAGCTGGTTTATTTGATGGCGATTGGCGATTTGTAGGAAACTTCAGAAGTCAATGGTCGGCAATACCTGTTCCATATCGAACACTTTCAATTGCTTCAGATACACGCTTAAAAACAAAGCTAGAGAAAGATGTTCCTGCCTTAGGTTTGCTTATTAATACTGACAAGTCGGGGGATTCCAGGTTTACAACAACGCAGCTTTTTGTTTCGGGCGCGTATGTTAAAAAACTTAACAAAGACTCAACACACTTTTTATCTGTTGGTTTGCAGCCTGGTGTAACTACAAAAAGTTTTGATGTTTCTGCACTTACGTTCGATAATCAATACGATGGCGACAGTTATAACGCATCTATGAGTAGCGGCGAAAATTTTTCCAAAACACGAATTACTTATTTTGATTTCGGTGGAGGACTTGCATACCTTTGGAAAAAAAACAGCCGTACGCTTGTGAGTATAGGCCTATCAGCACTTCATTTGAACCGTCCCAAACAATCGTTCTTTAATAACGACGATACTCGATTAGATGTAAAAACCAACGTTAGTGCAATTGCGGAATTTCCTGTTGCCACACAACTAGATGTTTTGCCTTCAATTCTATATCAACGACAAGGAACCTTTCAGGAAACCGTTGTTGGATTGTTTGGTAAGTACCACTTGAAACCAATTGATGGAATGACTACCGCCGTTTCTCTTGGAGGATTTTACCGCATAAAGGATGCATTTGTTCTGGTAGCAAACATGGATTATAAAAATTTTAATGTCGGATTTAGCTATGATATCAACACGTCCAAGCTTATAGAAGCTACAAATCGCAGAGGTGGATTTGAAATTTCATTAATATATATTTTCAAAAAGGTTGCTCCTTTTGTGGCTAAAAAACGTGTTTGTCCTATTTATATGTAGTTATGATTTTTGAAAAGCGATTTAAATTAATGTGTTTACTGATGCTTAGAGTGACTTTTATTATAGGCTTTTCTTTTCTCTTTTCGTTTTCGCTTTCTGCACAAAAAACAAAAACACTTTTGTCTGATGGAGATAAGGCGTTTGCAGAAAATGATTTTTTTTCTGCTGCAGGATACTATAACAGAGCAATTCTGCAGGACTCAAGCGACATTGTTGTTCAGTATAAATTCGCCGATGCCAGTCGGTTAAACTTTGATTTTGTGATTGCAGAACACTGGTATGCAAAAGTGTTCAAAAAAGATGCTCAAGGAAAACTATACCCTGAGTGTTCTTTTTGGTTGGCTTCAATAAAAAAGAATCAGGGAAAATACAAGGATGCAAAAAAGATGTTTGAAAAGTATGCCAAGAAAAACAAAAAGAAAAAAGATAGTTACTTTGTAAAAAAAGCCGTCCAAGAAGCATTAGCATGCGATTACGCCCAACTGCTGTTGGCCACACCCGATAAAAGCGTTGCCATCTTTCACCTCGATAGCTCCGTTAATAGCAAGGTTTCAGAATATGCACCGATACAAGTTGACAGCCTCCTTTACTTTTCTTCTTTAAGGGATGTTAAAGACAGAGACAAAAAAAACAGTGTCAATTTTAATAAAATATATACCGCCATTCAGGATTCCCTAAAATGGCAAAAAGCAGTTGAGCTGGACTCACTTTTTAATCGTAAAGGAATTCACAATGCAAATACCGCTTTTAATGCGGACTTTACAAAAGTTTTCATAACGCGATGTGTTCCCAAAAATGCAATGGAATTTAATTGTGACATTTATTCTTCGGAATATAAAAAAGGACATTGGCAAGCGCTTCAGAAACTGCCCCCTGAAATTAATGCGAAAGGATTTACAAATACACAACCTGCAATCGGATTTTTAGAGGAAGATGAAGTGTTGTTTTTCTCATCCAACCGCAGTGGTGGCGAAGGTAAAATGGACATCTGGTATAGCAAGCTTGGAAAAAACGGAAGCTATGGAAAGGCAATAAACGCAGGCAAAAAAGTGAATTCTATGGATGATGAAATTACTCCGTTTTATTGTAAGCCATGTCAGGAATTATTTTTTAGTTCTAGTTGGCACATGGGTTTGGGTGGCTTTGATGTTTTTAAAAGCGAATATAAAAACAATGAGTTGGGAGAACCTAAAAACCTTGGTTTACCTATCAACAGCAATTTCAATGATATTTATTTTTCAATCAATTCGAGAAGAACAGAGGCATTTCTCTCCTCTAATAGAATAGGCTCTTACTTCGAAGAGAAGGAAAGTTGTTGTAATGATATTTATATGGTGAAGCTTCCAAAGGCGGATGAGCCTCCTAAAAAGATTGACAGCACTCAGGTTTTTGTAACTCAAATAAAGCTGCTTGTTCCGCTTACGTTATACTTTCACAATGATGAGCCGGATAAAAAAACACTCGCGATTACAACGCTTAAAAACTATAAAAAAACGCATGAAGATTATTCCGCAATGCGGGAATTGTATAAAAAAGAATATTCAAAAGGTGCGAAAGATGTGGATTTTGAAAGGGCAATTACCGATATCGATAATCTGTTTGAAGACTCAGTGGATGCGGGAATGCAGGATCTTGAAAAATTTGCTCAATTATTAGTGAAAGTCTTAAACGATAAAGAAAAGGTAACCATCACCATGAAGGGGTTCTGCAGCCCGCTTGCGTCAACGGACTACAATGTTAATCTGGCAAAAAGAAGAATATCGAGCTTGAGAAACTATTTCAGAGAATACCAGAATGGTATATTCATAAAATATATAGACAATAAAAATCCAGATGATGGAAGCATAACTTTTATGGATGAAGATATTGGTGAGTTAAAGGCGCGACCAAACGTTAGCGATGATTATTTCGATACCAAAAACTCAATCTACAATCCAGTTGCTGCTCTTGAGCGCAAAATACAAATTATTGCTTTTTCTTCATTCTCTTCAAATAAAGAATAAAAACGATATTTCCTTTTGCCTTTTTGAAAAAAAACAAGTCAAGAAACGATTTGTTTTTTCCTTTCCAAACTCCCCCAAATTGTTTAACTTTGTGAGAGATCTACTATTTTTATGCACCGTATTTTAAGATTCATATTTATTTTATTTCCAATTGTTTTGTTAGCACAAAAACAGCAGGACATAAACCCCAACGGATACAATAAGTTTTACCACGATAACGGCAAAGTATCTAGCGAAGGTCCTATGCGCGATGGTAAGCCCGATGGATATTGGAAAACATATTCTCAAGCGGGCATTTTGAAATCAGAAGGCAATCGAAAAAATTTTCAGCTGGATAGCATTTGGAAGTTTTATAGCGAACAAGGTAAGCTTGCTTTTGAGTTTAATTACAAAGATGGAAAGAAAAAGGGCGCAAAGAAAACATTTGACACAAAAGATGGTGCCCTTATTTTAACTGAAAATTTTGAAAACGACGCCAAACAAGGAAATACCATTGTTTATTATAAACCCGAAAAACAGAAAGACTCTACACTTGGCTCTTCAAAAGTGAAGCAGATTATCCCTTTTATTTCCGGTAAGGAAGAAGGCCAAGGCTATGAATTGACATCAGATAGCACCATTATTACACTCACCCTTTACAAAATGGGTTTTATTCAAAAAGAAGAAAAGGTAAACCGAAAAGATGCGGATGGCTTAAAGCAGGGAATGTGGAAAACATTTTATCAGAATGGGATAGTTAAAACTGAAATAAACTATTCTGATGGTAAGATGAATGGTTATTTCAAAGAGTATGCATACAATGGTAGTTTAACCAACACAACAAAATATATAAATGGAGCCCTTCAAACAAACGCCCCAGAACTTGCTAAATTAGATGTGAAAACAGTTTATTTCGAAACGGGGACGGTGAAGTTTACCGGAACATACAGAGATGGGGTGGCAGAAGGAATTCACCGAGAGTTTTCGCCGGAAGGAAAAGTGATTGCTGCAAAAGTATATGTTGACGGCTATTTAACTGGAGAGGGAATTCTTGACACAGCAGGACGGCAGCAGGGTCCATGGAAAGAGTATCACCCCAATGGCGAACTTCGGTCCCAAGGAGAATATCTTAATGGCAAAAGAATTGGTGATTGGGTTTTTTATCATCCCAATAAAAAAATCGAACAAAAAGGTAAATACGACAAAAAAGGGAGAGCGCAAGGCGCCTGGAAATGGTTCTATGAAACTGGAAATTTGTTAAGAGAAGAAAACTACCGCAACGACTTGCAAGATGGAGTGATGATTGAATATAGTGATTCGGCTAAGGTTATAACTAAAGGAGATTATATTGATGGACTTAAGGAAGGCCCCTGGATGCTCGAATTACAGGAATATAAAGAAGAAGGAAATTTTAAGGCAGATCAGAGAGATGGGGAATGGAAACACTATTATACAGAAAACGGGAAACTACGATTTATAGGAAAATTTAGTGATGGTGTTCCCGATGGATTGCATATTTATTTCTATTTATCGGGGAAAGAACGGCAGTTAGGAAAATATTCCGGCGGAATGAAAGAGGGCGAGTGGAAATATTATGATGAAGCCGGCTTTTTATTTTTGACGATTCTCTATAAAAACGATATTGAAATAAGATTTGATGGAGTAAAAGTGCTACCCGAAACATCCACATCAGAGCCAAGTATTAAGTAAATTACATTTTTATTGAATGACGCTCTTAAAAAAATCAAATCCTGAATTGCTCGCGGAGCTTAATAAGCGCCAGAAAAAAAACAGTTCCTCAGAGAAAACACCCACATCAGAAAATAACAAATATAATTCACCGTTCAGCGACTTAAAGTGGCATTCTTTTTTTAAGCATTCACACAATGTTATACTTGTTGTTGACCGCAAAGGCAATATTATTGATATAAATACCGAAACAAAACAAGTTAAAAAGAAAGATATAATTGGGAAAAGCGCATTTTCTTTTATTGATAACCAAGACTTAAAAAGAATGAAGCGTGCTATTGAAGCTGTTTTTAAAACAAAAAAGGCCCAAGAGTATATTACTAGTTGGCAGGATAATCAAGTAATAAGACACCTTAAAACCAAAGTAAAAGCGGTTATTAAAAACAAAATGGTCATAACGGTTGTTATAGAGCTGTCAGAAAAAATAACGGAAGATGTTACAATCAAAAATAACGGACGAAACAATATAGCCGAAACGAAAGCCGCCAACAGCCCAGATTTGAATAAAAATACAAACGCTAAAGTGGTAAACTATATTATTGAAAAGAAAAGGGCTGAAAATAAGTTGCAGGAAACCGAGCGAACTCTTTCCATGTTGCTGAACAGATTGCCAGGAATGGCCTATCGTCGTGAAAATGACAAAAACGCAGCAATGCTATTTGTTAGTGATGGTTTTCAGGTTTTGACGGGTTATAAACCGAAGGACATTCTTAACAACAAGAAGATTTCATTTTCAGAAATAACGCATCCCGATGACAGAAACCTGTTAAAATCGGAGATTCAAAAAGTTTTAAAATCAAAATTACCGTTTGAAATTGAATATCGAATGATCACAGCTTCAGGTCAAGTAAAGTGGGTGTGGGATAAGGGAGAGGGTGTTTTTTCTGAGGATGGGGAATTATTATTTCTTGAAGGGTTTATTACGGATATTAACGAAAAAAAACGAATTGAAGATGAATTAAAACGAAGCCGTGAAAACTACAAAAGCCTCATAGACCAATCCCCAGATGGTGTTTTAATTCATGTTGATGGGATTCTGAAATTTGCTAATCCGAGTGGATTGAAAATTATTGGCATGGAGGATTTTGATGAACTTGAAAACGTTTCAGCGCTTGAATTTATCCTTCCAGAATACCGCCAGCAAAAAAAAGAAAGGATTGCGAAGGCAAAAGCAGGTGAAGATCTTGATTTCGTTGAAATAAAAATCAAAAATAAAAAAGGTGAAATTTCTGTATTTGAAACAAAATCCACCCTAATAAAGTTTAATGGAATGGACGCGATACAGCTTGTTTTACACGAAACAGCTCCCAAAAAATTGTTATTAAGGGAGCAAGCGCGTGCTCAAATTGCAGAGGAAACAAATGAGTTTCTTCAGCAGGAAATTACCAATAGAAAAGTTATACAACTAAAACTTCAAGAATCTCAAAAACATACCCGTTTTATTATTAATGGCTCCCTTGATATGATTTGCGCTTCTGACAGGCAGGGTTATATTACCGAATTTAATCGGGCGGCCCAAAAAACATTTGGCTACACTTCAGACGAAGTGATTGGTAAACATGTAAGTATGTTATACCAAGATCCGAAGGAACGTAAAAAAATTACTGACGATGAGCTTTATAAGAAAGGAGTATATGCTGGTGAAGTAACAAATAGAAAAAAAAACGGCGAAAAATTTATTGCCTATCTATCTGCCTCTGTTCTTAAAAATGACGAAGGAGAGGTAATCGGTGCAATGGGCGTTTCCAGAGACATTTCCGAACTTAAAAGGGCCGAAGGAAAATTAAGAACGCAATCTGCAAAATATAACGCAATCATTGAAACAAGCTCTCACCTTATTTGGACGGTTGATAAAAACATTTGTCTTACCACGTTTAATCAAAATTTAGACAAAGAATTAGAATTGCGTTATGGGAAAAATGCAAAAATCGGTTTATCAATGATTATGGAGAGCACGGGATTACTTTTAGACCACAAAGATTTTCTTATAAAGAAATACGAAAGAGCGTTTGACGGAGAACCACAATATTTTGACATGCATTTTTTGGATAAAAACGGACTTGGAAACTGGAGAGAGACCTATCTTAACCCTATTTTTGGGGAAGACGGATCGGTTGTGGAAGTTTCTGGAATCAGTCATGATATTACAGAAAAAAAAACATCCGAGGAACACATCCGTTTGTCGCTCAAGGAAAAAGAGGTGTTGCTGAAAGAAGTGCACCACCGTGTAAAAAACAACCTTCAGGTTATTTCAAGTATTTTAAATCTTCAATCTTCATATATTAAAGACGAGGGAACATTGCAAATTTTAAAAGAAAGCCAAAATCGAATAAAATCGATGGCGTTTATTCATGAAAGTTTGTATCAAACAAAAGATTTTTCAAGCATCAACTTCACCGAATATGTCATCAACCTTTCACAAAATTTAATCCACTCGTATTCCAATTTTGATCCTGAAATAAAATTAAAACTTGATATTCAAAATGTTTTTCTTAATTTAGACCTGGCTATTCCTTGTGGTTTAATCATAAACGAAATAGTATCCAACGCATTAAAATATGCGTTTGTCGATAATAGCCTTGGGGGAGAAATTTCAATTGTAATGAAAATATCAGGTAAAAATTTGATATTAAACATAGGTGATAACGGCAAGGGCTTGCCCCCAAATATTGATTACAGAAATACCGAGTCGCTCGGATTGCAATTAGTTATAACATTGACCGATCAGCTCAGTGGAACGATTGAATTAGAGTTTAAAAAAGGAACCAATTATACTATTATATTTAAACAAAATCAGGTAAAAAATCGCATATAATATGTCAAAAACAAACATTCTTATTGTTGAAGATGAAAGCATTGTCGCTAAAGATATTCAACATAGTTTAAAAAAGCTTGGGTATATAGTTGTTGGAATTTGCTCTACAGGTGAAGATGCCATTAAAACTGTTGAAGAAGTTAAGCCAGACCTTGTATTAATGGACATTATGCTAAAGGGAGAAATGAGTGGAATTGAGGCAGCCGGGCAAATTCGGGAAAAGTTCAACATACCTATTATTTATCTTACGGCTTACGCAGACGAAAGTACATTAAACAAAGCAAAGGTTTCAGAGCCCTATGGTTATATTATCAAACCATTTAAAGAAATTGATTTGCATACATCAATTGAAATGGCGATCTATAAACACGAGAAAGAATTGGATATAAAAAAAGAAAGAGATTTCTTATATTCTATCGTTGAAAACAAAGAGTCGAAAGATATAATTTTTGTGAAGTCAAATTCCCGTTTGGTAAAAGTGAAAACCAGCGATATTTATTTTGTTGAAGCCTTAAAAGATTATGTTGTTATTAATACAAACAGTGCTCGTTACACAATCCACAGCACAATGAAAGACATTGAGAAAAAATTGCCTGTTAGTGATTTTATTCGCGTTCACCGCTCTTTTATTGTTCGTATAGATAAAATTGTTGCAATAGAACAACCGAACCTAATCCTTGAGGAAGATAAAAAGTTGATTCCTATTGGTGGGTCATACAAAGAAGATCTTTCCAAGAGATTAAATATGATATAACTTTAAAACTGAAAACAATAGATTTTTATTTGCAACATTTATACAGTTTACAAACACAAAACGCCACCAATGAGGTGGCGTTTTTTATAAATCAAATTTAAAATCAAAACTTTAAAAAGTGTAAATAATCTACACTTCAAATCCCCACTCGTCAACAAAAGAGTTTCCTGTAGAGGGCTTTGCTGGCTTGTTTTCAGATGGCTCTTGGTTGTTTTTTGGCTCTTTTTTAATTTGTTTATTACGTTCAGTTGCCGATTTCATCTCTTCCTTAAAACTTTTGGTTTTCGCCTTGTGTTCTTGTCGTTTAGAAAGTTTTTCGTTTGTTTTTTTTCTTTCTTCCAAAACTTCTACAAGTGCAAAATCCAATTGTTTTTTTACTAAGTCGGCGCGTTTTATCTCTATCCTTACTGTATCACCAAGGGTTAAAACTTTTCCATACTTTCTTCCACGCAAACAATAATTATCTTCGTCAAAATAATAATTATCATCACGCAGCTCCCTTAAGCGAATCATTCCTTCGCAATGGTTCTCTATAATTTCAACAAATATTCCCCATTCTGTTACACCGGAAATGGTACCATCAAACTCTTGTCCGACTTTATCTGTAAGGTATTGTACCTGTTTATATTTGATAGAAGCGCGTTCAGCATCTGCTGCAAGTTTTTCCATGTCGGAAGAATGCTTGCATTGATCTTCTAATTTATCAATATCTGGGTTTTTCCCCCCATCCAAATAATGCTGCAACAAGCGATGCACCATTACATCCGGATATCTTCGGATAGGAGAGGTGAAGTGTGTATAATAATCAAACCCTAATCCATAATGACCAATATTTTTGGTAGTGTAAACCGCTTTTGCCATCGTGCGGATTGCAAGGAGCTCGATCATTCCGGACTCTTTTTTCTCGCTCACCTCTTTCAATAAGGTGTTCATTGAATCGGCAACGGTACTCAAGTTTTTTACATTTAATTTGTACCCGAATTTTGCTACAAATTCAGAAAAGTTTTCTAGTTTATCCGGGTTGGGCTTGTCATGAATACGGTATACAAAAGGTCGCTGAGATTCTTTGTTTCCTATTCGTTTATCTCCATTCTTTTCTTTGCTATCCGGCTTCTTTTTGCCAACAAATTCAGCAACCTTTCTGTTTGCCAAAAGCATAAAATCTTCTATCAGTTGATTAGAGTCTTTTGCAACTTTAAAATATACACCAGTAGGATTTCCTATTTCATCTAAATGAAATTTCACTTCCATTTTTTCAAAAGCAATACTCCCTTTTTTGAAACGGGCACCTCTCAATATTTTAGCAAGACGGTTCATTGTAAGAATTTCATCGCAAAAATCACCCTCTTCGTTATCAATAACCAATTGCGCTTCTTCATATGTAAAGCGCTTGTCTGAATTGATAATTGTTCTTCCAAACCATTCTGCAACAACCTCAGCGTCATCTGTCATTTCAAAAACGGAGGAGAAACAAAGTTTTTCTTCGTTTGGTCGAAGCGAACATACATTGTTTGAAAGCACCTCTGGAAGCATAGGAACAACACGATCAACAAGATAAACCGAGGTAGCACGTGATATAGCCTCTTTGTCAATCATAGAATCGGGTTTTACATAATGACTAACATCAGCAATGTGAACACCGATTTCCCAGTTTCCATTTTTAAGTTTTTGTATGGAAAGTGCATCATCAAAATCTTTTGCATCTACAGGATCAATTGTAAAGGTGGTAATAGCCCTAAAATCTCTTCTTTTGGCAATTTCTTCTTCTGTAATTTTTATTGGTATTAAGTCAGCGGCTCGCTCTACATCTTTAGGGAATTCATAAGGCAAGCCGAATTCAGCTAAGATAGCATGCATTTCCGTGTTGTTTTCACCAACGTTTCCTAATACACTTTTAATCTCTCCAATTGGATTGACTCCGTTTTTGGGCCAGTCAACAATTTTTGCAATCGCTTTTTGTCCGTCCTTTGCTCCGTTTAATTTCTCTATTGGAATATAAATATCCACATGTATCTTATTGTTGCTTGGTACTAAAAAAGCAAAACGAGGGGAAATTTGGATCGTTCCAACAAATTCAGTCTTGGCACGTTCAACAACTTCAATAATTTCACCTTCTTGTTTTCCTTTGCCTCTGGGGAATATGCGAACCTTAACGATATCACCATGCATGGCATTCAGCGTTTTTTTGGCTGGTATAACCACATCTTCTTCTGTTTCATCAGAAACGATATATGCAGTTCCTGTGGAAGTCATATCCACCTTACCGGTAATAAGTATCTGCGTGTTTTTAATTTGAAACTTGCCACGTTCGGGCTCCATAACCGAACCGCTATTTTTCAATTCTTCTAAAATTACATTAATCATTTGCCGTTGAGCAAAATCTGTAACGTGCAAATCAGCAGCTATCTGTTTGTAGTTGAGTGCTTTATTCCTGTTTGAAGATAGTACTTTTAATATCTCCTCGAAAAAGAAGCGTTTGTTTTTCCCCTGCGTTTTGCTGATAAATTTCTTTGCCATACACCAAATGTGCTACTGATTTATGGATAAAGAAAGGTTTGTTGATAAAAACTAAAAAAAATTTCAGCCATGCAACCAAATAATGCAACTTTGCATCATTAGAATAGAAATCAAATATGACAGATGAGCAAATAGTAAAAGGGTGCATTGAAAAGAGTGCAATTGCTCAAAAAACGTTGTACGAAAAGTTTGTACGAAAAATGATGGGCGTTTGCCTTCGTTATTGTGACAATACTGAAGAAGCAGAAGATGTTGTCCAAAATGGATTTATCAGCATTTTTGAAAACATTGAGTCGTATAAAGGTACCGGTTCTTTAGAAGGTTGGATAAGAAAAATAATGGTAAATGCCGCCCTTACCAATATTCGAAAAAATAAAAAATTAAAACAAAACATAGAATTGGATAGCGTTGAATTTATGCTTCCATCGAATATGAATACGGGCGACAGTTATGCTGTTAAGGATCTGTTAAAGATTATACAAACGTTGCCTTTGGGATTTAAAACGGTTTTTAACCTTTATGCGATTGAAGGTTATTCTCATAAAGAGATTGGGGATATGCTCAATATTTCAGAAAGCACATCTAAGTCTCAATACTCAAGAGCAAAAGCACATTTGCAGAAAATGATACCAATAGAACGGGATTAAAAATGAAGAAAAACAATATAGAAGATTTATTTAAAGACACGTTCGAAAATTTCGAAGTTGAAGTTAGTCCTACTGTTTGGAAAAATGTTCAAACGGCTTTAAAGGCCGCTGGCCTGGGCGTTCTGGGTAAATCGATTCTAAATAAAATAGGTGCAAATGCAATTGTTGCAATTGTTTCATCTGCAGCAGCTGTATTGGCCACCGTATTTGTAATGAACGGACCGGAAAACAAAACCACAACACCCCCAAAAATCGTTGCGCCAAAAGTTGTTGTTGAAAATCAGAAACCAAGTGTTTCAGAAATAAAAGAGTTTTTAACTGTAGATACAATCCAAGCAAAAGAAACAATAAAACTACCAGTTGTTTCTCCTAAAGAAGTTGAACAAAAATCGACGCTGTCTTCCGTTAAAAATAACAGTAAAAAAGACAAAAAACAAATTCAATCTTTATTGTCAGATGAGCGTATTGCTTCTATTTCTTCCAGTTGTGTTGCTGGTGCAGTTCCTTTAATTATCAACCTTGCGAATATTGGAAGTGGTAAAACAAACAAGTGGTCGTTTAATGATGGAACAAAGCCAATGGTGGGCGCTAATCCGATCAAATATTTTGATGAACCGGGTATTTATACTATTACGCTTACATCAATTGGTGTTGATGGGAAAACGGCTATTGATAGTATCAAAATTGAAGCATTTAATAACTCTTCCATTGCGGTATCAAACCAAAGAGAGTTTTCCCCAAATGGTGATGGGCTTAACGATTTGTTTGTGTTCACCGGAGAAAATATTTTGTCGATGGAAGTTACCATTTTTGATAAAGACGCTAAAATAATTTATGAATTTAAGGGTAGCGGCTTTAAGTGGGATGGCAAAAACAAAAAAGGAGAAAATGTAAAAGAAGGAAACTATTTATACATTATTTCTGCTGATGGAGCAGATGGAAAAAAATACGAACAAAAGGGAAAAATAAAATTAACGAGATAAGCTATTAAAATTGGGGCATCGGGAAGGATTGTATAGTCTGGTCCAACGTCAGACAAAAAGATTCAAAAATATTAATCCTGTTTTAGCGCTACCACCACTACATGCATGATTTTTGTTGCCGGTGTTTCCAATTTTAAAAATTTAATTAACCCTATTGTTACTCCAAAAAATCATACAAACAAAGCGTTATCCTATCCAAATGTTGGTTTTGATACTGTTTTGATTTTATTATTATTGCAAAAACGCTCTATGATTTTTAAAAAAATCAAAAGAGAAATTTACGTTCACCTAAGATACTTTTGAATTATGAAAAAAATTAAACTTATTTCTTTTGGATTATTTTTAAATATATTCTCCATTCAATCTCAAACAATTGATGCTTCTCCTGAAACACAATCGATTTGTTCGGGAGGAACGGCAACGCTTTCGGCAGTCGTAAATCCTGCTGGAGCAAGTGGAATGCTCACAGATAGTTATGCCATTAGTTCGGTTCCATACGCTCCTGATCCTTTGACAGCAGGCACATCCGTTTTTCTTTCTGATGACTCTCAAACAGGACTATTGCCAATAGGTTTTTCTTTTTGCTATTTTGGAAATACATATACCAACTTTATTATTGGCTCAAATAATTGGATTGGTTTTCAAGCCGGAGAAACATCTACTTGGGTAACAACGGCAATCCCTAATGCAACAGGAACTGCTCCAAGAAATACGATTATGGGTGCATGGCAAGATATTAATCCGGGACTTGGCGGGACTGTAAAATTTGCCCTATACGGAACAGCACCCTTTCGCAGATTATCTGTTTCATGGAATAATGTGCCAATGTTTTCTTGTACAGGACAATTGTATTCCAGCCAAATTATTATTTATGAAACAACAAATATAATTGAAACGCATATTGCAAATAAGTCACTCTGTTTAACTTGGAATTCCGGAAATGCTGTTCATGGACTTCATAACTCTACCGGTACAGCGGCCTTTGTTATGCCAGGAAGAAATAACACACAATGGACGGTGGCAAACGAAGCGACTCGTTTTACTCCCAATGGAGTTCCCACCTATACAATCAACTGGTATATTTTACCTGCAAACACATTGATTGGGACCGGTTCAACAATTACAGTAACACCGCCATTATCACCTCAATATTATTATGCAGAGGTGCTTTCAAATGCTTGTGTTGCATCAGCAGCAGGAACAAATACAGATACAGTTGTTGTTCTTACAAATAATGTTCCTGTTGATGCAGGAGTTTTCTCATCATTTTGTAGCGGGTCTTCGGTCGGCTTATTGGGTTCGGCTCCAACAGGGCTTAATTTTTCTTGGGCCCCGGCAGCGAGTTTAAGTGATCCAACTATAATTAATCCCATTGCATCGCCAGGGGGAACAACAACCTACACACTTTCCGTTACTGATGGAATAGGTTGTGTCGGTTCAGATACCGTTACACTTGCTACTTCAACCATTACAGCCAGTGCCGGAGCGAGTGTTTCAATTTGTTTTGGTTCGTCAACAGGATTAACAGCTACAGGTGGATCTTTTTATTCTTGGAGTCCCGCAATCGGACTTAGTAATCCTTCAATAGCAAATCCAGTTGCAAGCCCAACTTCAACTACGACATACACTGTTACAGCAAGCCAAGGACTTTGTACAGCTACTTCTTTAGTAACAGTTAACGTAAATCCTTTGCCATTGGTAGACGGAGGTGCTGCCACATACATTTGTACTGGTTCGAGTGAAACTCTTTCTGCTTCAGGCGCAACAAGTTATGTATGGTCTCCGGCTGCAACCCTTAGTAGCACAATTATTTCAAATCCAATTTCGAGCCCAACAATTTCTACTACATATACCGTAATCGGGACAGATGGAAACGGTTGTTCGGCAAGCGATAGTATTACGGTTGTTGTAAACCCATTGCCAACGATTGATGCAGGAACAGGTTTAAGCGTTTGCCCAGGAACAAGTACTAGTTTAAATGCAACAGGAGGAACATCTTATTTGTGGACACCATCCGGATCACTGGATAACCCAGCTATTTCAAATCCAATAGCTTCTCCAACTTCATTAACAACATATACCGTTGTTGGTACTGATGCAAATGGTTGTTCGTCTTCGGATGTTGTTACCATAACATTAACAGGGATTGTTGTTACTGCAAGCACTTCAAGTGTAGCTATTTGTAATGGCTCCTCTGCTTCGTTGAGTGCTTTAGGCGCTGCAAGTTATTCTTGGTTTCCTTCTGGAACGTTAAGTAGTTCTTCTATTGCTAATCCAATAGCGTCACCTGCCTCTACAACAACTTACACTGTTGTTGGAACGGCATCCTCTGGTTGCCTTGATACTGCATTTGTAACAATTACAGTAAATCCTTTGCCAGCTGTAGATGCAGGATCACCAATAGCTTTTTGTATTGGTGGAGGAACGGTGCTAAACGGAAGTGGGGCATCAAGTTATGTTTGGTCTCCGGGTGCAACCCTTAGTAGCACAAGTATTTCAAATCCCATTGCAAGCCCAATAACTACTTCAACTTATACACTAGTTGGGACAGATGGAAACGGTTGTTCGGCAAGCGATAGTATAACGGTTAGTGTAAACCCTTTGCCAACCATTGATGCAGGAGCAAGTATAAGCATTTGCCCAGGAACAAGTACTAGTTTAAATGCAACAGGAGGAACATCTTATTTGTGGACACCATCCGGATCACTGGATAACCCAGCTATTTCAAATCCAATAGCTTCTCCAACTTCATTAACAACATATACAGTTGTTGGAACAGATGCAAATGGTTGTTCTTCATCTGATGTTGTTTCCATAAGTTTAAGTGGTATTGTTGTTACTGCAAGCACTTCCGTTGCAACTATTTGTGCTGGATCATCTGCTTCACTGAGTGCTTTAGGCGCTGCAAGTTATTCTTGGTCTCCTTCAGGAACGTTAAGTAGTTCTTCTATTGCCAATCCAATAGCCTCACCTGCCTCTACAACAACTTACACTGTTGTTGGAACGGCATCCTCTGGTTGCCTTGATACTGCATTTGTCACAGTAAATGTAAATTCTTTACCGGTTATTGTGGTTGGCCCACCCGATTCAATTTGTGTTGGCTTAACAACTTCTTTAAGCGCCTCTGGTGCTGTTGGATACGTTTGGTCTCCTGCTGTTTCTTTATCTGGAGCAACTACAGCATCACCTGTTTCATCTCCAGCGGCAACAACAACCTATACTGTGGTTGGAACAGATGCAAATAGCTGTAGCTCCTCAAATACCGTGACCGTGACAGTGAATGCATTACCAGTTGCAACAGCCACATCTTCCGCTTCAAGCGTTTGTGTTGGCACTCCTGTTACTCTTTCAGCAACTGGTGGCGGAACCTACTCTTGGTCCCCTTCAGCTTCGTTAAGTAGTTCAACAATATCAACCCCTACGGCAACCCCTTCAACAACAACAACGTATTCGGTTACTGTTACGAATGCTGCTGGTTGTTCTGCATCATCAAGTGTTAATCTTACAATAAATCCTATACCAATAGCTACAACAAGTGCAAATGTTGTAATTTGTAATGGCGCATTAACAGTAATAACTGCTGGTGGAGGCGGAACTTATTTATGGAGTCCGAGTGCAGGGTTAAGTAGCGTTGTTTCGGCAACACCTTCCGCAACACCAATTTCTACTACAACCTATACAGTAGTAGTATCAAATGGCTCATGTAGTAACACAGCAACAGTTACTGTTACGGTGAATTCAACCTTGTCGATGACAACTCCAACATCAACAAATTCAACCTGTGGAGATGCTGATGGAACTATCACGGCTGGAGCCATTTCCGGTGGTGGTGCCCCTTTTACATATTCTTTGAATAGTGGCACTTCTCAATCTTCACCAACATTTATAGGGCTTAGTTCAGGAACGTACACTTTAACCGTAACAGATAACGCTGGTTGTACCTTTGCTCAAACGGTTGTAGTAAACTCCGTGTTAGGTGTGACAGCATCTTTCACCGCAAGTCCTACTTCAGGCTCAAGCCCCCTTACTGTAAATCTTTCAAATTCATCCAATGGGGCAAGTGATTATTTTTGGGATTTTGGAAATGGAATATCCTCCATTTTAACGAATCCTTCTGTTGTTTATGCTGCTAACGGAACGTATAACATTTTATTAATTGCATACAATGGTTCTTACGCTTGTGCGGATACAACAACAATTACTATTAATGTATTTGATGAAGCTTTAATGGTTGTGCCAAATGTATTTACTCCAAACGGTGATTTAATAAACGACTTATTTGTAGTTCATTCACAAGGAATCAAAGAATTAACGGGGACTATTTTTAATCGTTGGGGAAATAAAATTTACGAGTGGAGTGGTTCTCCAACAATGGGTTGGGATGGTAAAAACAGCGGGAAAGAGGCTGAGGACGGAGTATATTACTATGTGATCAAAGCGGTTGGTTTTGATGGAAAAGAATACGATGCATCCGGATTTGTTCAATTATTAAACAAATAAATAACAGGAACCACCGGGGTGTAAAACAGGCTACTTAAATCGATATGTCAGTTCGAGTGATCCGCAGGAACGTATCGAGAACGATTAGAACTACTATTGCATCTCGCTAAACGGCATCGTATGCGTTCATTCCCTTCGCGCGGCTCCGAAAAATTATTATTAGTACTTATACTATTGCGTGCTTGTCAAATCAAGTGCTATTTCCATCGATATGTCAGTTCGAGTGTTCCACAGGAATGTATCGAGAACTATTAGAACTACTAATACAACCTCGCAGAGCTTTTCGTTTTATTCAGAAATAGCTGCCAGCAATTTTGATTTTTCTTTCTTTTGATTCTCCAAAAGAAAGAAACAAAGAAAAAGCGACCACAAAAACCAACTACTATTTTTTCTTTCACTCAAAAAATCCTCGCATTCAGTCGCCTGAAAAAAAAGCAGTTCGCTCTTTTTGTGGACGTCCCCGCGCGGC